>JAYSPJ010000989.1:0-5060 GCA_043722155.1 Bradyrhizobium sp. | reverse complement strand
GCGAGCGCGCCGGAGGTCGGCAGTCGTTGCCAAGGGTTATATGGGTCCCCGAGTTCCAGGCTGTGTGAAAACTCGGGTTAGTATCGCGGGCAGCGGGTTTTGATTCGAGGGAATGACGGCACACGTCACCGGACAATCGCGATACCAAACGACGCTTTTTCCCGAGGTTCTGGACGAAGTGGTTGGGGGCGACGATCCGGTTCGGGCATGCGGTCGCCTACAACGCGCAGACGGCGGTCGATGCCAAGCACAAGCTGATCGTGGCTTTCGACCTGACCAACGAGGGCAACGACTACCGGCAGCTTCATCCGATGGCGGTGCAGGGCAAGGATGCCGTCGGCGCCGACGAGGTGACGGCGGTTGCCGACACCGGCTATTCGAACGGCGAGCATGGCGCGCTTTGCGAGCGGGACGGCATCACCGCCATCGTGCCGCGTGCCGAGACGGTCAATCCGAATGGAACCCAATACTTCAGCCGTGACCGGTTCAGCCACGATCGCGAAAGCGATAGCTGGTGCTGTCCGGCAGGCGCGACGCTGAGCCTGTTCAAGACCTCCCATACCCAGAAGAAGAAAGAGTACACGAGCCGGGCGTGCGGCACCTGTGCGCTGAAGCCGCAATGCACCAGGGCGGCGCAGCCGGTCATCGTGCGCGATTTTTACGAGGATGCACGGGAGGCGATGCACCAGCGGGCGATCGCCGATCCGATTTGGATGAAGCACCGGCGGGAAACGGCCGAACACCCGTTTGGGACGATGAAATGGCTGATGGCCCACCCCAGATTCCTGATCAAGGATTGAAAAAAGCCAAAGCCGAACTGGCCTTGGGAGTGCTAAACTACAATCTCAAACGGGTGATCAACATTCTCGGAGTGCCCGTACTGCTCCAAGCGCTCGCCCCCTGCCAGCACCTGAGACCAACTTGACGTCCCAGCAATCGCAGCCGTTCCTTGTCAGAGCAAAAAATCCTTCACTTCTCACACAGCCTGGTTCGCGGGGACGACGGTGGTAGAGCGAGTGAGCTTTACTCCACCACCTCGAAACACCAGGCCAGAATGCCTTTCTGGGCGTGCAGGCGATTCTCGGCTTCGTCGAACACCACCGACTGCGGGCCGTCGATCACCTCGTCGGTGACCTCGTCGCCGCGGTGGGCGGGCAGGCAATGCATGAACAGCGCATCGGGTTTCGCCAGCGACATCAGCCTGGCGTTGACCTGGTACGGCTTCAGGATGTTGTGGCGGTGCTTGCCTTCCTTGTCGCCCATCGAGAACCAGGTGTCGGTGACCACGCAATCGGCGCCGCGCACCGCAGCCTCCGGATCGCTGCCGAGCACGACCGGCGCGTCGGTCGCCTTGATCCAGTCCTTCATCGCCTTTTTCGGCGCCAGCTGCGGCGGCGTGGCGACGCGCAGATTGAATTTGAACCGCTCCGCCGCATGGGCCCAGGACGCCAGCACATTGTTGTCGTCGCCGGTCCAGGCGACGGTGCGGCCTTGAATCGGCCCGCGATGCTCCTCGAAGGTCATCAGGTCCGCCATCACCTGGCAGGGATGCGAGCGCCGTGTCAGCCCGTTGATGACGGGCACGGTGGCGTGCGCGGCGAGCTCCAGCAACGCCTCGTGGTTGAGAATGCGGATCATGATGGCGTCGACGTAACGCGACAGCACCCGCGCGGTGTCGGAGATGGTCTCGCCGCGGCCGAGCTGCATTTCAGCGCCGGTCAGCATGATCGATTCACCGCCGAGCTGGCGCATGCCGACGTCGAACGACACCCGCGTGCGGGTCGACGGCTTTTCGAACACCATCGCCAGCGTCTTGCCTTCGAGCGGCTTGACCGGCCTCGCATCCTGCTTCTTTTGTGCCTTCAGCTTCACCTTCATGGCGACGCTGGCGCTGAGGATGTTGCGCAGCTCCTTGGTCGGAATCTCGTTCAGATCGAGAAAATGGCGCAGAGCCTTGCTCATCAACCCGCCGCCTTCTGCAACCGGCCGCCCGACAACGCCATGCAGGCGCGCTCGAGGCACTGCACGGACTCCGCGATCTCGGCTTCGGTCACGATCAACGGCGCCAGGAACCGCACCACATTGTCGCCGGCGCCGACCGTGAGCAACTTCTGGTCGCGCAACGCGTTGACGAGATCGCCCGAGGGCACCACGGCCTTGACACCGATCAAGAGACCTTCGCCGCGCACTTCCGAAAGCACCTGGGGATAGCGATCGACTACCGAGGCCAGCTTCTGTTTCAACAGCAGCGACATCTTCTGCACATGGTCGAAGAAGCCGGGCTTCAGCATCACATCCAGCACCGCGTTGGCGGCGGCGATCGCCAGCGGATTGCCGCCGAAGGTCGAGCCGTGCGAACCCGGCGTCATGCCGGACGCCGCTTCCGCCGTGGCGAGACAGGCGCCGATCGGAAAGCCGCCGCCGAGCGCCTTTGCGAGCGGCATCACGTCGGGCGTGACGCCGAGGCGCTTGTAGGCGAACAGGTCGCCGGTGCGGCCCATGCCGGTCTGCACCTCGTCGAAGATCAAGAGCATGCCGTGCTGGTCGCAGAGTTCGCGCAATGCCTTGAAGAAGGAATTCGGCGCCGAGCGCACGCCGCCCTCGCCCTGCACCGGCTCGATCAGGATGCCGGCGGTCTGCGGGCCGATCGCCTTCTTGACCGCTTCGAGGTCGCCATGGGCGACCTGGTCGAAGCCGTCCAGCGGCGGCCCGAAACCCTCGAGGTATTTCGCCGAGCCGGTCGCCGCCAGCGTCCCCAGCGTGCGGCCGTGAAACGCGCCTTCGAAGGTGACGAGGCGGTAGCGCTCGGGATGTCCCTTGGCGGCGTGATACCGGCGCGCGATCTTGATCGCGCATTCCATCGCTTCCGCACCGGAATTACAGAAGAACACGAAATCGGCAAAGCTCTGCTCGCACAGCCGCGCGGCGAGCCTGTCGCCGTCCGGACTCTTGAACAGGTTCGACATGTGCCAGAGCTTGGTGGCCTGCTCCTGCAGCGCGGCGACCAGATGCGGATGGCAATGGCCGAGCGCATTGACCGCGACGCCAGAGGTGAAATCGAGATAGCGCTCGCCACTGGTTGATATCAGCCAGGCGCCTTCGCCGCGCTCGAAACCGAGATCGACCCGGGCGAAGACCGGAAGCAGATGCGAGGTGGCGTTGTTGGACATGGCGATCACTGAAGGTTAGAGCCCGCTATGGTGCGTATAGGCGCAATCGCATCCACAAAAGCCCCGGAAAACAAAACGTGCCGCCTTTTAGGGGCGGCACGTAGAAACCATTCTAGGCGCAGGGCGATAACTGTCAACCGGTCAGACAAAGGCCGGAAACATCCCGTAAGATTCCGGTGTGGGTGACGGAACATGTGGATGCAACCATGCTGACTCTTGCGCGGGAGTCACGCCATATTGTAGCTTCCGGGCTGTCGGGTACGACATCTCGTGCGGCGGTTCTGATCCTCTAGTCGTTGCTGTTCAGCGTACACGTTCGGGCGCGCTTATCCCGCCCGGCGAGGGCTAAGGGATTCTGCCCGCAGGGATTTTTGAGATTTGGCATCGCCAGCGCCGTCCCGGTACTGGCCGGCGCGATGCGAAGGGAAGAGTGCGATGACGGTATTGACCTGGTCCGACGATCGCGTCGAGCAACTGAAAAAGCTCTGGGAGGGCGGGCTTTCGGCCAGCCAGATCGCCGCGGAGCTCGGAAATGTGACCCGAAATGCGGTGATCGGCAAAGTCCACCGGCTGGGCCTTTCCGGCCGCGCCAAGAGCCCCTCCTCGGCAGCCCCGCGCCAGCGCAAGGCTGCCCGCCCCGCCCAGCAGATGATGCGGGTGTCGCGCCCGGTGTCGCGCGGCAACACCGCGCTGGCCCATGCGTTCGATGTCGAGATGGAGCCGGATCCGATCGCCTACGACAATGTGGTGCCGATGAGCCAGCGGCTGTCGCTGCTGGAGCTCAACGAGGCGACCTGCCACTGGCCGATCGGCGATCCCTCCAGCACGGAATTCTTCTTCTGCGGCGGCAAGGCGCTGGCCAGCCTGCCCTATTGCGCGCATCACTCGCGGATCGCCTACCAGCCCGCCAGCGACCGCCGCCGCCAGCCGCCGAAGCCGACCAGGTAAACGCCACTCGCAGCCGTCGTCCCCGCGCACGCGGGGACCCATATTCACAGCTGTTCGTGATTATGCTTCGCTGACGCCCCAGCGTGTTTCAAAATCGATATCGGTGGCTATGGGTCCCCGCTTTCGCGGGGACGACGATCATTGATGTGATCGCTACTCCGCCTTCGCGAACCGGTCATCCAGCGCGTAGCCGGCGCCGCGCACGGTACGGATCGGATCCTGCTCGCGGCCGGGATTGAGCAGCTTGCGCAAGCGCCCGATATGCACGTCGACGGTGCGCTCGTCGATATAGATGTCGCGGCCCCAGACGCTGTCGAGCAATTGCTCGCGGCTGAACACCCGGCCGGGATGCTCCAGGAAAAATTCCAGCAGGCGATACTCGGTCGGGCCGAGATCGATCGACCGGCCCGAGCGCGCGACGCGGCGCTTTTCGCGGTCGAGTTCGAGGTCGCCATAGGTCAGCATGGTGGCCAGCCGCTCCGGGCTGGCGCGGCGCAGCAGGCCTTTTACCCGCGCCAGCAATTCCGGCACCGAGAAGGGTTTGACGATGTAGTCGTCGGCGCCGGTGGCGAGGCCGCGCACCCGTTCGCTCTCCTCGCCGCGCGCGGTCAGCATGATGATCGGCAGCTGTTTTGTTTCAGGCCGCGCGCGGAGGCGGCGGCAGAGTTCGATTCCCGACAGACCTGGCAACATCCAGTCCAGTACCACTAAATCGGGGACGCGTTCCTTCAGACGCGTGTCAGCGTCGTCGCCGCGGGCGACGGTTTCGACGTCGTAACCTTCGGCATCGAGGTTGTAGCGCAGCAGCGTGGTGAGCGCTTCCTCGTCTTCCACCACCATTATGCGCGCGTTCATATTCGTAGCCTTCTCTTGGTTTGACGCGTTTTCTTCACGCGAAGATGCCTTCTCAGTCGGGTACGGTCGCGGCAAAGGTCGTCATGT
>JAYSPJ010000988.1:0-6538 GCA_043722155.1 Bradyrhizobium sp. | reverse complement strand
GTTCTCCGCTGCCCTGTATGCTCGTGTGCGTTTTTTACTCGTGCAATTTGCACACGAGACCGCGGGTGCAGCGCGCATCCGGCATTCCCTGCTCCCTCTTCGGAGGGACAACGAAATGCAAACCTCGGGCAGATCGTGCCGCGAGAATGCGGACGCGTATCTGCTGGTTGAAATTTGGTTCGCAATGACGTTGCTACACCGTCCCCGCCATCATGCGCCGTTCCCGCGCATAGCGCACCAGCGCGACGAAGCGATAGATGCCGTGCACGAACTTGCCGTAGGGCATGGTGATGAACAGCGAAAACACCACGCCGAGATGCAGCGCCAGCAGCGGTCCCATCGCCGGCGTCTCGCGCAGCAACAGCAGCGCCATGCCGGTCAGGCTGGTCAGGAACAGCATCACGATGAAGGCGACGTCCATCCCCATTCGCGCCTGATCGACCAGATCGGGATCGCGCTTCCATTTTTCCGCCAAGAGGCCGGCGGGGCCGATCAGCAACCCGATGCCGCCCAGCGTGCCGAGCACGACCGGCAAATCCCACCACGGATAGGGCGCCTCGCGCGCGAGGAAGTAGTGATACGCGGTGGCCACCGAGGTCGAGGCGAAGCAAAGCCCGAAACCGTAGAAGGTCAGGTGGTGATAGATTTTTCGCAGGTCGCTCGGCCGCTCGTCCTCGTTGACGCAGCCGACGCCGCCGCCGTCGAGATAGCGCAACTGTCCGGTGTCCTTGATCGCCTGCCAGAGCGAGGGCGGATCCACCAGCATGCCCACGGGCTCGCCGATGTCGCGCCAGAACGCGCGCACGCCCATGATGAGCGCCACGATCGCATAGAGAAACGCGGCGCCGAACAGCGCGGCCATCGTATTGTGCGGCATCAGATTGTAAAACGCGCCCGGCCCGGTATGGACCCCGAACAGTACCTGGCGGTCGTTGAAGGCGGCAAAGCCGAAGATGAACGCCGCGACGCTGAGCGCTGCGATGATGCTGATGGCAAGCCCGTTGCGCGCGAACAGGCCGGAGAAGGCGCGCGGCCAGGCATAGGCGGCCCAGGAGTCGGCGCGCGCGATCGCCAGCGTCCTGGGGACGTTGACGTTGAACTCATGCGGCGGCGAGAACTGGCAGTCGGTGTAGCAGGCGCCACAGCCGTGGCAGAGATTGGCGAAATAATTGAGGTCGCCGTCGGAAAATGCGCGGCGCATTTCCATCGCCGGAAACACCGCGCAGAGGCCCTCGCAATAGCGGCAGGAATTGCAGACCGTCATCAGCCGGTCGGCCTCCTCGAGGATTTTAGTTCCGTGCATTTTGTGCCGCTTCCCGTCCCGCGATCCGTCCGAACACGCTGCCGATGGTCATGCCGATGCCGGCGGCGTAGCCCTTGCCGAGCACGTTGCCCGCCATGATCTCGCCGGCGGCGAACATGTTGGCGGCGGGCTTGCCGTCCTTCATCAGCATGCGCGCCTGCCGGTTCACGCGGGTGCCGAGATAGGTGAAGGTGATGCCGGGCCGCACCGGGTAGGCGTAATAGGGTGGCGTCTCGATTTTGCGCGCCCAGTGGGTCTTCGGCGGCGTCAGCCCCTCGGTGCGGCAGTCGTCGAGGATGGTGTGGTCGAAGGTGCCGGGCCGCACCGCGGCGTTGAAGTCGGCGATGGTTTTTTCCAGCGCCGCCGGATCGAGTTCGAATTTGGCGGCGAGTTCGGCGATCGAGCCGGCCTCGATCGGCGGGAACAGCGTCGGCATGAAACTGTTGCGCACGCTGGCGTCGAAGACGATGTAGGCGATCTGGTCGGGTTGCGCCGCGACCAGCCGGCCCCAGATCGCGTAGCGCTTCGGCCAGATATCCTCGCCCTCGTCGTAGAAACGGGTGGCGTGCTTGTTGACCACGATGCCGAACACCACGGAGTCATGCCGTGTGATGATGCCACCGTCGAATTTCGGCGCGCGGGCGTCGATCGCCACCGCGTGGCACTGGGTGGGATCGCCGACCTGCTGCACGCCCTTGGCCAGCAGCATCTTCAGGATCGAGCCGCGATTATAGGGCGTGCCGCGGATCAGGAAATTGTCGGCGGCGTCGCCCCAATACTGCTTCAGCCATTCGATGTTGGCTTCGAAGCCGCCGGCGGCGGCGACCAGGGTCGAGGCGCGGACGGTGACGTCGCCGTCGCCCTGCTTCAGCGTGGCGGACAGAAACATGCCGTTGTCGACCTCGAGGTCGAGCACTTCGGCGTCGTAGAGGATGTCGACGCCGAGCTTTTCGGCGGTGAGATACAGCGCGTTCAGCATCGCCCGGCCGCCGCCGAGGAAGAACGAATTGGTGCGGCCGAGGCTCAGCGTGCCGCCCAGCGAGGGCTGCCAGCGCACCCCCTGTTCGACGATCCAGCCGAGGATATCCTTGGACTCCGCGATCATGTGGCGAGCAAGTTCCTCGTCGGTCTCGCCGCCGGTGACGCGCTGCAGGTCTTCCCAGAATTCCTGCTCGGTATAGGGCCCGGTGAGGATGTCGGTCGCGGCGTCATGGGCGCAGCGCATGTTGCGGGTATGGCGGGTGTTGCCGCCCCGATAGAATTTCGGGGCGCCCTCCAGCACCAGCACGTCGGCGCCGGCCCGCCGCGCGCTGATCGCGGCGCACAGCGCGGCGTTGCCGCCGCCGATCACCAGCACATCGAATTTTCGGGAGAGGTCGACCATGCGTCTTGTTATTATTGTTGGCACGGAAATCAAACCCGGCGGCGCCGGGCGGGCTGTTTTGGTTCAGGCAGCGGTTCGAGCTTGCGAAGTTGCTCCGGTTTGCCATGGATCGAGACGTTTAGCCAATGCCGAAATGCCGCCAGCTTGGGGGTGTCGGCCCTGGACTCGGGCGAGACCAGGTAGAAGCCGGCGTCCGCCGGCAGCGTGATCTTGAACGGCACGACAAGTCTGCCCTTGGCGATGTCGGCCTCGACATAGGAAGTCCGGCCCATCGCCACGCCGATCCCGTCGATCGCGGCCTGCAGGGTCATGAAGACGAGGTCGAAGGTGACGCCGGGCTGTTTCGAGAGGTTGGTCGGCAGGTCCGCGGCGGTGAGCCAGAGACGCCAGTCGTCGTCATTGGCGGCGCTGGTGTGAAGCAGCACGTGATCCGCCAGATCTTCCGGCCGCTGCAACGGCTTCTTGCCCTCCAGCAACGCCGGGCTGCACACCGGAAACAGTTCGTCGGCCATCAGCCAGTCGGCGCGCAGGCCCGGCCACTGGCCGCGGCCATAGCGGATCGCGGCGTCGACGTCGCCGGTCCGGAAATCGACCAGGCTGGTCGAGGTGGTGATGCGCACGTCGATGCCGGGATGCGCCTCCTGGAACGCGGAAAGTCTTGGCAGCAGCCACTTCGCGGCCAGCGACGCCAGCGTCGAGACCGTCAGCACATGGTCGCTGTCCTTGCGCAGCAGCCGGTCGGTGGCGAGCCGGAGATCGTTGAACGCGGCGCGGATGCCGGGGAGGTATTCCCTCGCTTCCGGCGTCAAGGTCAGCGCGCGGTTCTGCCGGACGAACAGCATGGTCCCCAGCTCCTGCTCGAGCCGCCGGATCTGATGGCTGATCGCGGTCTGCGTGACGTTCAGTTCGGCAGCCGCATGGGTGAAGCTCAGGTGCCGGGCCGCGGCCTCGAAAGCGCGCAATCCATTGAGCGACGGCAATCTGGCGGTCATTCCGGATCATTCCCAATATATGAGTTTATCTCATGTGAAGCGGCACAAAGTGTCGTTTGTCGAAAGTCCCGATAGTGCCGATATTAGAGCCAACAGATTAGCTTCAGGAGATGAACAAGTCCATTTTGACCCACGAATCGATGATAAATCATCATCAATCAGGCGTTTTCGCCCGGACCCTCGAAACCTTCCGCGTCTGGCGCAAGCGCCAGAACGACCGGCACCAGCTGGCCCAATTGACCAGCCGTGACCTGCACGACGTCGGCTTGTCCTGGAGCGACGTGGCTTACGAGGCCGAAAAGCCGTTTTGGCGGGCTTGAGCAGCAGCCAGGCCGGCGTCGCCCTCGAGGGGGACGCCGGCCACGACTTTTCAGCACCAACGGGAGCCCAGCCATGAGCGCGCTTGGTCTCAATGACCTGCGGCAACATTCCGATATCCTGCGGTTGCGCGCCGGCAAATCGGTGACGGTGCGCTTTGTCGAACCGGGCGACGCCGACGCCTTGCAGGCTTACTTCCGGTCGCTCTCGACTCGCTCCCGCTACAATCGCTTCCTCGGCGCCATCAGCGAACTGCCGCCAGCGGAGCTCGATCGTTTCGTCCATGTCGGCGAGGCCGACCGCTTCAGCGTGGTGGCCGTCACGACCAACGGCGGCGCCGAGACCATTGTCGGCGAAGCCCGCTACGCCTTCGACGCCGATCCCGACAGTTTCGAATTCGGCCTGTCGATCGCCGACCGCTGGCAGGGCCACGGCATCGGCTCGGCGCTGCTCGGCAATCTGGAATGTCGCGCCGCGGCCTTCGGCGCCAGCCGGCTGTTCGGCGATACGCTGCGCTCCAACGACGCCATGATCGGCCTCGCCCGCAAATCCGGCTTCGCCTTCACCAACTCACCCGGCGACTGGAAGCTGGTGCGGTTCGAAAAGCACATCGACGTCGCGCCACAGGAAATTCCCTGCGCCAGCTGGCGGCTCGCGCTCCAGTAGATGGCGTATCACGTTTCGGTTTGATACCTAGGCCCCCTTGAACACTGCCTTGCGCTTGTCGATGAAGGCCTGCACCGCCTCGCGGTGATCCGCCGTCGTCGTCAGGCGGACCAGGCGCTCGGCCTCATGGTCTCGCGCCGTGGCGAAATCGAACAGCAGGGCCTCGTCGAGATTGTCCTTCATGTAGCGCAGGGCCAGCGTCGGGCCTTCCGCCATCGATCGGGCCAGCGCAAAGGCCGCTTCCTGCAGTTCCGCGTCCGGCACCACGCGGTTGACGAGGCCGATCGCCTCGGCCCGCCGTGCCTCGACCTTGTCGGCGGTGAACATCAGTTCGCGCGCCCGCGATGTTCCGACCAGCCGCGTCAGCAGCCACGCGATGCCGTAGTCGCCGGACAGCGCCACGCGCAGATAGCCGGTCGAGACGAACGCCGATTCCGCCGCGATGCGGATGTCGCAGGCCATCGCCAGCGCAAGTCCCGCGCCGACCGCGGGACCGGGCAGCGCCGCAATGGTCGGCTTGCGCACCGAGACCAGCGCGCCGGTCAACAGCCGCTGACGTTCCTGCAGGTCCGCGACCTTCTCGTCATAGGACATTTCCAGCTTCTTCTTGTCGCGGTGGGCGCCCATGCCCTTGACGTTGCCGCCGGCGCAGAAAGTGGTGCCGGCGCCGGTGAGCAGCAGCGCCCCGACTTCCGGGTTCTCGCCGCAGGTCTTGATCATGTTGCGCAGCGCCGGGGTCAGATCGTCCGACATCGCATTGCGGACCTCCGGGCGATTGAGCGTGATGATGGCGACGCGGTCGCGGATGACGCACAATAGTTCATTGGTGCCGGTGTCGATGGTGATGTCGGTGGTCATGTTTCCCCCAGTTGTTGTTGTTCGTTGTCATTCCGGGATGGTGCGCAAGCACCAGACCGCAGGTGTGCAAGTGCGCACCGGGGAATCTCGAGATTCCGGGTTCGATGCTTCGCATCGCCCCGGAATGACGGTGATTTCAGAACTTCTCGACCCAGGGCCGCAATTCCGGTTCCCAGGTCCAGGCGCTGCGCGGCTGCTGCAGCACGTTCCAGTAGCTCGCGGCAATGGCATCGGGATCCAGCATCGAATCCGGCCGGTCGGCGGGCTCGCTGCGCGCCGCGCTGCGAATGCCGCCATCAATGACAAAATGCGCGACATGAATGCCCTGCGGCGACAATTCGCGCGCCATGCTCTGCGCCAGTCCGCGCAGCGCGAACTTGCCCATCGCGAACGGAGCGGATTGCGCATAGCCCTTGACGCTGGCGGAGGCGCCGGTGAACAGGATAGCGCCATGCGCATTGGGCAGCATTCGCCGGGCCGCCTGCTGCGCCACCAGAAAGCCGCCGAACGCGCTGACCGCGATCGCTTGTGCGACATCCGCCGGCACCAGGTCGGCGAAGGCGCCGCGGGCGCGGCCGCTGGCGTTATAGACGACGATGTCAGGCGTCCCGATCTCGCGCTCCACCAGGCCGAACAGCCGCTCGACCTCGTCCGCATCGGTGGCGTTGCAGGCAAAGGCCCGTGCCCCGGTCTCGGTGCAGAGCGCGCCGAGCTTTTCGATTTTCCGTGCGGCCAGCGCGACGCGGATGCCTTGTTTGGCAAACAGCCGCGCCAGCGATGCGCTGAGGCCCTCGCCGGCGCCGACGATCAGGGCGATCTTGTAGTCAGGCATTTTCATGGCGCAGTCCTCACATGAGAGTCGGGAGTCCGCATCTAGGCGCGCAATCCGGCCAGGCAACCCGCTGCGGCCAGCACCATATCGAGCGAACTCTTGTCGGTGACCTCGGCGTATTTGGCGCGCAGCATCCCGAGCGATCGCGCGTGATATTTCTGCGGCTTCTGGGTCCAGATCTTGTC
>JAYSPJ010000987.1:0-4864 GCA_043722155.1 Bradyrhizobium sp. | reverse complement strand
CTCTTCCGCGCGCGAAACCGCCACCCGCGTCGCCGCCGGCGCCATCGCGCGAAAAATCCTGCCCGGCGTCACCGTGCGCGGCGCGCTGGTGCAGATGGGTCCGCACAAGATCGACCGCGACAAGTGGGATTGGGATGAGATCGCGCGCAATCCGTTCTTCTGCCCCGACAAGGACAAGGCCGCGTTCTTCGAAGGCTACCTCGACGGCATCCGCAAGAGCGGCTCGTCGATCGGCGCCGTGATCGAGGTCGTCGCCGAAGGCGTGCCGGCCGGCTTGGGCGCGCCGATCTACGCCAAGCTCGACGCCGAGATTGCCGCCGCGCTGATGAGCATCAACGCGGTGAAGGGCGTCGAGATCGGCGCCGGCTTCGGCGCGGCGGAACTATCCGGCGAGGAAAACGCCGACGAGATGCGGATGGGCAATCAGGGCGTCAGCTTCATGTCCAACCATGCCGGCGGCATTCTGGGCGGCATCTCCACCGGGCAGCCAGTGGTGGCGCGTTTCGCGGTGAAGCCGACCTCCTCGATCCTGTCGCCGCGCCGCACCGTCGACCGCGCCGGCGCCGACACCGACATCATGACGAAGGGCCGGCACGATCCCTGCGTCGGCATCCGCGCGGTGCCGGTCGGCGAGGCCATGATGGCCTGCGTGCTGGCGGATCATTTTCTGCGCCATCGCGGGCAGGTCGGCGGGTAGCGTCGGTAGGGCGGATTGGCTTCAGCGTCATCCGCCGTTACGCTCTCTGGATCGCGGGAATCGTTGCTACGGCCTGAAGGTGAAGAATGCTGCCGCAGTGGAAAATCCCTGCTCGTTGCTCTATATTCAAGACATGCGCCGCGATGAAGTCATTGCAAAATTGAAGGAAGCCGAACCCGCGCTGCGGGGTTTCGGGGTGGCGGCGCTTTACCTGTTCGGATCGCATGCCCGCGATGAAGCCGAATCCGGCTCCGACGTGGATGTCTTCGTCGACCCCGCGCCCGACCGCGACTTCGGATTTCTGTCGTTCATGGATGCCTATGACGCCATCCACAAAGCGTTCGGCGACGCCGTCGAGATTGGCTATTCGACCCGCACGGGTCTGTCGCCTTATATCCTCGGCGATGTCGAACGGGAGGCGGTGCGGATTTTTTGATGGCTGCCAGCAAGAGCCCCCGCGCCCGTCTACTTCACATTCGCGATGAGATCGAGGGCGTCGCCCGGATCGTTCGCGGACTTTCGTTCGCGCAATACCAGGACAGTTACCTGCATCGCCGCGCGGTGGGAAGATGGGTATCGCTGCGCTCCACCTCTCCTACGGTCCTTCGCAGCCATCTTCAGACAGCGTCTTTGGCAACCTTCAGCGGTGACGCCTTGATCGACTTGCTGGCTGGCTTGGCCGCGAACTCCATGGGCTCCTTCGTGAAAGGATTGACGCCGCTGCGGGCTTCGGTCGCAGGCTTGTTCACGACGGACATTTTGGCAAAACCGGGAATGACGAACTCGCCGGATTCATTCAGTTCTTTGTAACCCACCGTCGCCATCTGTTCGATGACGGCCTTTACGTCTGCCTTGGAAACCTGCGTTCCCTCGGTAATTGCGTCAATCAACTGGTTCTTGGTCATCTTGGCCATCGTAAATACCTTTGTGTGAAGGCTCGGAACGGATTTGAAGCGCGCGGGTTACGCTGGTTGCATAACTCGGTCTGGAACGCGGTAAAACCACGCAGGTCGCTTCTCGTTCATGCCTGTGGTCATGAAGTTACCGGGCTTAGAACCCATCGAGGCCCAAAACGCAAGGAGCAGATCGGGGTGTGTTCCATACCCCGCCCGGGCCACGGCGTCAGCGTGCGATTCATGAGGGGTTTGCATCGACCGGGGGCCCCGCGGCGCGCACGCGTGAGCTATGGCACATGGGCGTTTTTACAAAATGCGTGAAGATGGAATAGTGCCGGTGATTTGCCCGACGTGTCAAAATGTTTTCGCGCTCAAAGCATCCATGCTGCGAGCCACGTTACTTTGCATGGGGTTGTTTTACATATTTTACTATTCCGCGTCCCCCGCCAGCGTCTGCTCCCGGTCCAGCCGCCGGGCGAAGCTAAAGTAGCGCCGGCATTGCTCACCCCATCCCATCCGCAATCTTCTCCGCCGCCATCAGCGTTGGAAAATTCGTATTCGCGCACGGCACCACCGGGAAGATCGAGGCGTCGACCACGCGCAGGCCCTGCACGCCCTTGACGCGGCCCTGGGTGTCGACCACCGCCATCGGATCGTCGGCGCGCCCCATCCGGCAGGAGCACGAGGCGTGCCAGACGCCGATCGCGGCCTTGCGCACGAAGGCTTCCAGCGCCTCGTCGTCGCTCATCACCTGCTCGAAGGTGAATCCCTCGACGATGAAGTTGTCGATCATGGCGTGGCGCAGCGCCGCCGGCCCGTCCATCAGGACAGCGGCGATTGACGTGAGGATCTTGTTTTTGGTGTTGACCACGCCGATCTTGCGCACGCGGTCGGAGTAGGAGGCCGGGAACGGCTTGTCGGTGACCGCCTGCAGCGGCGCGCTCATCTGCAGCGCCGCCATCTTGCGAAAGCCGCTCATCAGGCGGTCGAGGTCGCGCCGGTCGCTCAGCAAATTGAACTCGACGATGGGTTCGGCCTGCGGGTTGCGCGAGGCGAGTTTGACCTGGCCGGTTTCCGAATAGGTCTTGTTGACGAAGGTGAGCAGTGAGGCGATCTGTTCGCCGACCGCGTGCCAGGCCGACTTGCTCAGCACGGCGACGAACATGTCGCCGGCTGGCGTCCCTGCAAGCCCCGAGGAATAGCGCAACCCCATCTGGATGTGGCGCCGCGTGTGCTCGTTCATGCGCGCGCCGCGGCGGACGAAGGACGACAACGCGATCGAGGGATGATCCATCAGCCCCTGGCCGACGCCCGCGAGGCCCATCAGCACGGGAATGCCCATCTCCCTGAGGTGCCCGACCGGTCCGATGCCGGCGCGCAGCAGATGCGCCGGCGAATGGATCGCGCCGCAGGACAGGATGATCTCGCGGCCGCGAAATTCCTGTTCCCGGCCATCGACCAGCGCCTTAACGCCGACGCAGCGCGTGCCCTCGAACAGCAATTCCCTGACCTGCGTGTCGGTCGAGATCGTCAGATTGGCGCGCTTTCGGGTCTCGCGATCGAGATAGCCCATCGCGGCCGAGACGCGCTGCTCGTCCTGGTTGGAGTGCGTCACCGGAAAATAGCCTTCGACGAACTCGCCGTTCTGGTCGGGCAAATAGGCGTAGCCGGCGAGCTTGCAGGCCTCAGCCATCGCCTGGCTGTGCCGGGTCCAGTGCTCCCTAGGAATGCGGCGCACCGGGATGCGGCCGTCCTTGCCGTGCAGCGGCCCGTCGCAATCGAGATCGCGCTCGACCTTCTTGAAATAGGGCAGCACGTCGTTCCAGTTCCAGCCGGCGGCGCCACGGGCCTCCCATTCCGCGTAATCGGTCGGCGCGCCGCGGTTGGCCATCTGGCCGTTGATCGAGGACCCGCCGCCCAGCACGCGCGCCTGCTCGTATTTTCGCAACGGCGGGCGGTCCGCTTCGGGGTTGTTGTGGCTGACGATTTGCGTGGTGACCTTCAGCTCGGTCCAGTGGAAGCGCGGATCGAAATACGCCTGCCCCGAATAGCTGTCGCGAATGACCGCCGGCTCATTGCCTGGCGGCGTGTCCTGGCCCGCTTCGCAGAGCAGGATCTTGTTGGCGCTTTTGGCCGAAAGCCGGTGGGCCATGACCGAGCCCGCCGAGCCGCCGCCGACGATGATGGTGTCGTACACTTTGATGCTTCCCCTCTTCAAAATTACCGGCCTTGAGCCGGGACCCTTAGCCACCGATGCCGATGTTACGTCAGGCTGTAGCCCCAATCCCTTTCGCCACCAACATCCCGGCGTTCGCCGGGACCACGAGATGGCGGAATAGGCCTGCGCCTGGCGCCATCATCGCATCTCGTATTCCGCCGCGTTGAACGTCGACGTCATCTTCCAGTATTCCACCAGCCGCCACGGCGTGATCGCGAACACGCGACCGTGGGGGTTGCGGTACCAGTTGGTCATGCCCTTGTGGGTCCACACCATGTGGGCATGCATGGCGTCGACCTTGCGGTTGTAGTCCTCGTTAACCTCGGGCTTGCACTCGATCGAGCGGTGTCCGCCCTCCACCAGTTCGCGCAGCGCCAGCATCATGTGGCGCACGCCGCATTCGGTCATGAAGATCTGGTTGCCGCCATGCGCGAGCCCGGTGTTCGGTCCCGTCAGCATGAAGAAATTGGGAAAGCCGGGAACGGTGAGGCCGAGATAGGCCTTGGCGTCGTCGGCGCCCCAGACCTCATGCAACTCGCGTCCGTCGCGGCCGGTGATCGCCATCGGATGCAGCATCTTGCTGACCTTGAAGCCGGTGGCGAACACCAGCGCATCCGCCGGCCAGACCTTGCCGTCCTTGGTCCGCACGCCTTCGGGCGCGATGGCGTCGATCGGATCGGTGACGAGATCGACATTGGGGCGCGTCAGCATCTTGAACCAGTGATTGTCGATCAGGATGCGCTTGCCGTAGGCCGGATAGTCCGGGACGGCTTTTGCCAGCAGGTCCGGGCGGTCGCGCAATTCGCTGCGCATGTGCTTTTCCATGAAGCGCCGGTGCTTTTCATTGAGCGCGTTGAGCGAACGTTTTGGGTCGGGCCATTCCGGGTCGACCTTGAGCGCCTCGTGCAGGCCGTCGGCAAATCCCCAGAACAGCTGGAACCGGTACCAGCGCAGGTAGAACGGGATATTGGCGAGTGCCCATTTCTTTCCGTCACTGACGCCCTCGTGGTAGTTCGGGTTCGGCACCACCCAGTGCGGCGAGCGCTGGAAGAT
>JAYSPJ010000986.1:0-3784 GCA_043722155.1 Bradyrhizobium sp. | reverse complement strand
GTTGACGGGGATCGGAATCGACATGCCACCGAGAAAGGCGGGAGTCCACTGCACCAACTGGAATACGACACCGAAGCCGAGACCAAGGTTTGAAAAGAGATCTCCCATCACATCCTCACTGGATCAAAAATTTGGGCCACATCTGCATCGGCAGCCCCAGCCCGTACGGAAAAAGAAGGCTGCAGAACGCCGTCAGCGCGATGCCGACGATGATGGTTTCCTTCCACCGGGTCTCGTGCGTTCCGAGCGCGGAGATCATGAAGGTGAGGAATGCCGAGATCACCAGCCCCATCGGACGGATCATCACCGCAAAGGAAAGAATGGCCAGCGACACGAAGAGCGGGCCACGCCACGCATAGGTCGTGATGTGCTCGCCGTCGCTCACAAGACCGACGATCAGCACCGCGATGCCGAGCCCAAGCAACAGGAAGGCGAACATTCGGGGCGCGGTTCCGGCCCCGAATGAAAATCCCCGCATGCCCTGCAGATCGCTCGATGCCCACAACGCGAATACCGCGATGGCAATCAGCGCCAGGCCGCCGACGAAATCCTGCGGACCGCGTATCCATTTGGGCATGATGTATTTGACCGGTCCATCACTCGGCGTATCACTCATCGATCTCTCTCCCCCGCACAGGCTTGTCGCCCATTCTGTTCTTGGATGGCCTTGATGCCGGTCCGGCGAACCTGCCTAGCGATTTTCATCAGATAACGCCAGCAAAACCCAAACACCCCCCGGCCAGCAACATCCAGAGCGGATTGAGGCGGGTGGCAAAGGCCAGCACCGCGGCGGCGACGGTGACCAGGGCGGCGGCCCAGGTCCGGTCCGAGGTCAGCGCCAAAATCAGGCCGCTGGCGCCCATCAGCCCGATCGAAAGCGGAACCAGCGCTGCCTGGATGATGGCGGGCCAGCGCGAACGGCTCGACCGCGCCAGCAGGCGGCTCACATAATAGGCAACGACGGCGGTCGGCCCGCACATCGCCAGCGTTGCAACCAGCGCGCCCGCAACCCCGGCGACGGAATAACCGATCAGGGTCACGATCAGCACATTCGGCCCCGGCGACAGCTGGGATATCGCGAACACGTCGGCGAATTGCTTGTCCGTCATCCAGTGCTGAACGTCGACCGCCACCCGGTGCATTTCCGGAATCGCGGAATTGGCGCCCCCGACCGCAAACAGCGACATCAGCCCGAAGGTCCAGGCCAGCGTCCAGATCGGGTTGGGGTCCGGATTCATGCCGCAACCCGCCGCCGCACGACAAGGGTGATGGCGATACTGAGCGGGATGCCCGCCAGCAATACCGCTGGCAGCGGCAGCCGCAGCAGTCCGATGGCGATGAACACCGCGGCCAGAATCAGCAGTCCGACCAGGTCGCGCTTCTTGATCAACGGCATCATCATTCGAAAGACCACCGCAAGCAGCAGGCCGACCGCCACGCTGGATACCCCGGCCAGAATGCGCCGCAAGGCATCGATTTCGCCGTAGCGCGCATAGAGCGCGGCCAGGATGGTGACGATCACCACCGGCGGACCGACCAGCCCGGCGAAGGCCGCGATGCCGCCGGGAATGCCGCGAAAGCGGGATCCGAACACCACGCTGAGGTTGACGATGTTGGGGCCTGGCAGAAAGTGACACAGCGCGAAGGTCTCGTTGAATTCGTCCGCCGTCATCCAGCGATGCTGGTCGACGATGCTTCGCCGCGCCCAGACCAGCACGCCGCCGAAGCCCGCGAGCGACATCCGGGCGAACGCGACAAACAGCTCGATCAAGCCCGGCGGGGTCGGCGCCGATGAGGTCGGGAGATCCGGCGCCGGCAGGGCGGCCGGCGGTGAATCCGGTGGTATACCCGTGACTTAGAACGGCGGCTCCGCCAAGGCCAACCCCTATTCAGGAAGTCCCGCCGCCCGGGACCGCATTCCAGGGCCGCCCGGGTCCAAATGCGCCGTTCCGGCGCTGTTTTTCCCGACATTTGCCCCCTATATTGAGGTTGCCGGCCCGCCGGCTATGGAAATCAATGGCCGTTGCAATAAACCATTCGGACCCGGGGGCAGCACCCGGCGCCTCCACCCAAGCTCACAGCGTCGAAGCTTGGCGGGTTTCGGCGGGGGCGAAACAGGATCGCGGGGTTCGGAGGCACGTGGCAACAAGAGCCTCCACTTCACTTGATTTGCCTGCTCTTCGGACCATCTGCTGGAATTTCCGCCATCGGCGGCAACGGCTGCTGACCTCGGCCCGCAGCCGGGGTAGCATGGACGCAACAGGCGAGTCGGAGCACCCGGGCTGCGCTGCCGATCCGCAAAATGCCTTTGAACGCGACAGGACCTGATAATGGCGACCGATCATATCCGATACGACGTGCTGGCGCGTGACGCGCTGCGCGGGGTGTTGCGCCGCGTCTTGACCGACGCCGCCGAGCACGGCCTGCCCGGGGAACACCATTTCTTCATCACCTTCCTGTCCACCGCCGACGGCGTGAAGCTGTCGCCGCGGCTGCTGGCGCAGTATCCGGAAGAAATGACCGTCATCCTGCAGCACCAGTTCTGGGACCTGGTGGTGACCGACGACCGTTTCGAAGTCGGCCTGTCGTTCGGCGGCATTCCGGAGCGGCTGGTGGTTCCGTTCAACTCGATCAAGAGCTTCTTCGACCCGTCGGTTCAGTTCGGCCTGCAGTTCGAGCCCGCCGACGCGGCGACCGAGGCACCGGCGGCAAACCTTCCGGCCGTCCCTGCCCCCACCGCCCTGCCGGCTCCGGCTCCAGCTGCCGAGACCAAAGACGAGCCGGCCAGGCCGAGCGAGGGCGCCGAGGTGGTGCGGCTGGATCGCTTCCGCAAGAAATAATCCGCGCGCGGCAAGCCTGCGGCTTGGTAGAATGAAGGGGCCGCCACGCGGAACTGGCCGGGAGCCGGCTTCCGAAACAGCGCCCTCGCGCAATGGATATCCTGGATGGCTCGATCGACAGCACCATCGCGTTCCAAATCCATGCGCCGCGAGACCGACAGCTTCGGTCCGATCGAGGTCCCGGCCGATCGCTATTGGGGCGCGCAGACCGAACGTTCCCGACAGAACTTTCGCATCGGCCGCGACCGGATGCCGATGGACATCGTCCGCGCGCTCGGCATCGTCAAGCTGGCGTCGGCGGAAACCAATCGTGAACTGGGGCTGCTTGACGCACGCCGCGCCCGCGCCATCGTCCGCGCCGCGCGCGAGGTGATCGAGGGCAAGTTCGACGATCATTTTCCGCTGGTGGTCTGGCAGACCGGCTCCGGCACCCAGACCAACATGAACCTCAACGAGGTGATCGCCAATCGCGCCAGCGAACTCCTGGGCGGCGAACTCGGCGCCAGGAAGCCGGTTCATCCCAACGATCACGTAAATATGAGCCAGTCGTCGAACGACTCGTTCCCGACCGCGATGCACATCGCCGCCGCGATGCGCATCGGCGCCGATCTGATTCCTGCGTTGAGCGAACTGCACCGCGCGCTGCGCAAAAAGGAAAAGGCGTTCGCTCGTATCGTCAAGATCGGCCGCACCCATACCCAGGACGCGACGCCGCTGACGCTCGGCCAGGAATTCTCGGGATACGCCGCGCAGGTCGAGAGCGGCATCGCGCGGCTGCGCATGGCGGTGAAGGATCTTTACCCGCTGGCGCAGGGCGGCACCGCGGTCGGTACCGGCCTCAACTCGAAACCGAGATTCGCCAAGCTGTTTGCCCGGCATGCCGCCAAAATTACAAAACTGCCGTTCACCAGCGCGGCCAACAAGTTCGAGGCGCTGGCTTCCAA
>JAYSPJ010000985.1:0-2372 GCA_043722155.1 Bradyrhizobium sp. | reverse complement strand
GTAGCGAGGCGGAGGCGCTTACCTGTGCTTCCGGCAAAAGCTTGATCGATTCCAGGAGCGTCTTCCAGCGGCCTTGGCCTAACAGCGACGGAGCGCGATCGATAATCGCCACCTGAGCCTCACTCGCGTGCCCGCTGCGACAGAGCAACTCGATCGCATGGTCTGTTTCGCCGCTTGCCATTAACAACCGCCCGGCTTTTAGACGCAGAGCGGAGAGTGCTGACGCGTCAAACTCACTTTCCGCACGATTGATCAGGAACTCACGGAACAGATCGTGATAGCGGTAGGAGACTTGCGGCTCGGTGCGCCGGTCGGTGAAGTATTGACGACGATACAACTGGTCGAGGACTTTCGGCGCGCTGGCGACGCCGCTCAGCGCCACGGCTGCGTCGGGAGTCACGTGCGGTAATAGCGCAGTCTTCATCAGTACCTCGCGTTCCGCCTGTGGCGCCCGATCGAAAATTTGTCCGGCGAAGTAATCGAACACCGCTTCTTTCCCGTTGAAATTGATAGCACGTGATTCGATGTCTTTCCGAAAATAAGCAGTTAGCAACATCAACCCACCTGCCCAGCCATCAACAGCACGATGAATTTCCACGACGCGCTCGCGATCGGATATCCCCCTGCGGTGCAAAATCTCTTCACATTCGTCAGGGGTTAGCTTAAGGTCCTCCCATTGAAGTTCGGCGAGCTGTCGATTCGCTTTGAGGCGTGCAAGGTCGGCGGCAGGTTGTGAACGACTCACGGCGACGATGCTCAAGCCCTCGGGTGTCTCGTTCGCGGCTTCGAGCAGAATCTGGTGAAAGGTAGGGTTGGCGACTTCCTGGCAGTTATCGAGCACCAACACGCTACCGCTCGGAAACTACGAAAATAGAGTTCGAAAGAAGCGCCGCGCAAATCCTGGAATGTCCGAGAGATACTCGGGCGTTAAATACGGCAGCCGGTCGTTCTTGGGACGCTTGAGCTGCGCGGCGAGCTCGACCAAGTACCAAAAGAAGGTCGCCGGGTCGGCGTCGCCCGCGTCGAACTGATACCAGAAAAACGGCACCTTGCGCGCTTCCAAGTAGCTCGCCACGAGTGTGGTTTTGCCCGCGCCGGGCGGCGCCGCGACCCAGGTAATTGGCTGCTTACGCGCCGCGTCGAGCAGACGAAATAGACGCTTGCGCGGCACAGCGTCATAGAGCCTTGGACGCGTTAGTTTTGCGAGTGTCGCCTTTCTCTTGGTAGCCACTTCTCCCTCTTGGTGCGAACGATTCTGAGCATATTGCCGCAACTCCCTGGATAATGCCACATGGACTTAATGGAAACGTTTCTAAGACAAGAATTTCCATATTCGCTACACTACTCACAAGGAGGAAATGACCATGGAATACGTTCGTTTAGGGAACACCGGCATGAAAGTCTCTCGTCTGTGTTTGGGCTGCATGACCTATGGCTCGTCGAAGTGGCGCAAATGGATTCTCGACGAGAAAGCCAGCCGCCCATTTTTTAAACAGGCACTGGAAGCGGGCATTAATTTTTTTGACACGGCGGATATGTATTCTCTTGGCGCGAGCGAGCAAGTCACCGGCAAGGCGCTGAAGGATTTTGCCAAGCGCGATGAGATCGTACTCGCAACCAAAGTCTATCAAGCCATGAGCGACAAGCCTAACGATCGTGGGCTGTCGCGTAAACACATCATGAGTTCCATCGACGCATCGCTAAAGCGCTTGGGCACGGATTACGTCGATCTCTACATCACCCATCGATGGGACTACCACACGCCGATCGAGGAAACCTTGGAAGCGTTAAATGATGTCGTGCGCGCGGGCAAGGCACGTTACATCGGCGCGTCTAGCATGTGGTCGTGGCAGTTGATGCAAGCACTGAAGATTTCCGAGCAGCGAGGGTGGGCGAAATTCGTCTCGATGCAAAATCACTACAACTTAGTCTATCGCGAAGAAGAGCGCGAGATGATGCCTCTGTGCCGCGATCAAGGCATCGGCATCACGCCCTGGAGCCCGCTGGCGCGCGGATTTTTGGCGGGCAATCGCGATAAATCCGATCTCGATAAGAAAAAGGCTGCCACTGCGCGCGCGAGCTCGGATGAAATGGCGCAAGGCTACTACTACCATGCGACGGATTTCAAAATCGCCGAGCGCTGCGAAAAAGTAGGTAAGAAATTAGGCGTCAAACCGATTCAAATTGCCTTGGCGTGGATTCTCAGCAAGCCCGGCATGACCGCGCCCGTTATCGGTGCGAGCAAATCCCATCATTTGCCCGATGCGATTGCCGCGCTGGAGGTGAAGCTTTCGGATGCGGATATCAAGACGTTGGAAGAGCCCTATCAGCCCCATGCAGTGATGGGCCACGTTTAGGGTTTGTTGAAAAAC
>JAYSPJ010000984.1:0-5224 GCA_043722155.1 Bradyrhizobium sp. | reverse complement strand
GCGCTGCACCCGCGGTCTCGTGTGCAAATTGCACGAGTAAAAAACGCACACGAGCATACAGGGCAGCGGAGAACATCCGACATTCCCTGCGCAATGGTTTTACGGCTTATATCGCGCTCACCCCGGAGTATCGGGCTCTTCTCGCCTCCGTCGCCTCACGGAAGCCGGCACGCCGGCCCGGTTGAGCCTTCGCGCCTCCGCAAGACTTGACGCCAACCACTGAGGCGTCGGATCCACACGACTTTGCCGTACGCTTCGACACCGCTCGTCAGCACGCCCTCGGACCGCTCACGGAGTTTATCCCGCCCTGCCATCCCATCGCGCGCACGATGCCGCCGCGTCCACCGCAATCCCATCCCAACGTTCGGTAACGATGGCCAACGCCCCTTCCTAAGGGGACAGGATGGCGGGAGTCGTAAAAGTGATTTGCCCGACAGGACCAGCGAAATTTTGCCCGTCGGGTTAATTTGTCGCAGCCGGGGTTGCCCTCAGCCCACACTTCCGCCTGCGCGGGCTGTCGTATATGAGTGAATCACTTGATCGATGGGAGCGCGGACTAGCGTTCCAACCGGGGCATGGCATGGCAGATCGATTGACGACGGCGCAATTCACCGTGTCGATGCGGCGTTGGGGGCCTCCCGCCATCGTGACACTGGCGGCGGTGGCCGCGCTGACGGCGCTGACCGCCGAGGCGGCGCCGAGACAAACGCGCCCCGCGCCACCCACCGAGGCTGTGGCGCCGCGCGAGGCGGGTGAGCCGATCATGGCGATCGTGTCGATCAAGAGCCAGCAGGTCACCCTCTACGACGCCGACGGCTGGATCCTGCGCGCGCCGGTATCGACCGGCACCACGGGACGCGAGACGCCAGCCGGAATCTTCGCCGTCGTCGAGAGGAACAAGGACCACCGCTCCAACATGTACGACGATGCCTCGATGCCGAACATGCAGCGCATCACCTGGAACGGCATCGCGCTGCATGGCGGGCCGCTGCCCGGATATGCGGCCTCGCACGGCTGCGTGCGGATGCCCTTTGGCTTTGCCGAAAAACTGTTCGACAGGACGCGAATCGGGATGCGCGTGATCATCTCGCCCGAGAACGCCGAGCCGGTCGAGTTCTCCCATCCGGCGCTGTTGGTGCCGAAGGCGGAGGCGATCGCGGCCGCGCCGGCCAGGGCCGAGGCGCTCGCCCGCGAGGCGGCCGAAGCTGCCAAAACGGCCGACGAGGCGAAGAAGGCCGCCGCGAAAGCGCCGCGCGAGACGGCGGCGCTGACGGCGGCGCTGCGCAAGCTGGAGGGGCTCAAGACCCGCGCCGACGCCGGACTCGCCACCGCCGACAAGGCGCTCGCCGCAGCAAAGACCGATGAGGCCAAGGCGCGGGCCGAGGACCTCAAGCAAAAGGCCGCCGCCAAATCCGCGGAGCTGGGAACGCAGCTCGAGGCCGCCAGGGCCGACGCGAAACCGCGGCTCGACGCCGCCGCCGCGGCCAAGGACGCCGCCAAGGCGGCCCAGACAAAGAAGGCCGCCACCGCCAAGGCGGCAAGCGAGGCGAAGCTCGCGCTCGAGCCGGCGTCGATCTTCATCAGCCGCGCAACGCGGAAGCTTTACGTGCGGCGCAACACGCACAAGCCGGCGCCGGACGGCGGCGGCGAGGTGTTCGATACCACCATCGAGGTTCCGGTCACGATCCGCGATCCGGACAAGCGGATCGGCACGCATGTGTTCACGGCGCTGCCGCGCAACGACGCCGGCCTGCGCTGGACCGCGGTCACGATCGACCACGCGGATAACGCCCGGGCCGCGCTCGACCGCATCACCATCCCCCAGGAGGTGCTCGATCGCATCGCGCCGACCGCATTGCCGCGATCCTCGATCGTCATCTCGGACGAGCCGCTGAGCGCCGAGACCAACTATCGCACCGAATTCGTCGCGGTGCTGAGCAACCAGCCGCAAGGCGGTTTCATCACGCGCAAACCCACGCCCGATATCCTCGTCGCGAGCGATAATTTTCGAGGCGACGATTTCTTCGGCTCCTTTTTCCAGCGCAATCCGGCCCCCCAACCCGGAAATACGCCCCGGCGCGGCGGCCAGTACTATCGTCAGGATCAACGGGGCTTGTGGTAAGACGCGGCACGTCGCGCGCGTAGCGCGCATGGTCGCTCACGGACACTTTCGGACCTCGCGTTGTTGAGGTCCGCTTTACCTTGATGACCGGACATCGTCATTGAGGTCGGCAATAACCGAAAAGCGCCAGCAGCGGTCGCGTGAAAGGTCAACCACCGCTGGCCCTCATGGATCTACAACCTCCTGGCCGCCGTCAATAACAGCTCATTGGGACCTTCCCACCCGGTCCGCGTTTCATATCGGCTGAGCGCCTGTTCCATATCGGCCCACGCGGCTTCGGCTTTCGCGGCGTCAAGGCCCTTCACCATTTGAACGATCGGTCCCGCCGATGTCCGGATGAATTTCATGTAGTCCCCGACGGCCGGAAGGTTGAACGGCGCCGCAATTCTGGTCGTCGCGATCTCGTGGAATCCTGCCTCCTTAAACAGGTCATCGATCAGGCCCGGCTTGCCGAGGCTGAGGAGTCCACCGCGCTGAAACGGATCGCCCGGCGGCATGCCGGCGTGCCTTAGCGCCGTCGACATCAGCGTCGTCACACAGGGATTCGCCTGCGGGGCTCCGAACACCATCGTACAGACACCGCCACCGGGTTTGAGCACCCGGGCCATTTCGCGTAGCCCCTGTAACGGGTCGCCAAAAAACATCAGCCCGAGCCGACAGACCACCGCATCGAACCTTGAGTCCTCGATCTGCAATTCTTGTCCGTCCGAAACACGGGTCTCGACATGGCGATGACCCGCGGCGGCGACCTGCTGCGCTGCGAATTGAAGAATCTCCGGCGAGAGATCGGTGGCCAGCACGTAGCCCTGGGGACCGACCCGCTCAGCGATGTCCAGGGTCTGGTCGCCGGCGCCGGCGGCCACATCGAGGACATGGGAGTCCGGCTTGACCCCGGCCATTCCAAGCATGGCCTGCGTCGCCTGGTGCAACCACGGTCGAATGATGGCGCTGGAGTCGCTCCAGCCCCGGGCCATCTGATCCCACTGCGCGCGCTTTGCCGCCGTGGCAACATCACCGTCGACGGAAGACTGGCTATTCATGGCACGCTCCTTCGAACCGTTTGGCGGCGTCCGGGATACGATTGGTCATGCGTTTTTTCCGACCGGACTCCGTTTGAGATCGGATCACTCGGGTTTGATCTTGCCCTCGCGGACAATCGCTTTCCATTTGGCCAACTCGGTATGCAGATGCGCAGCGAACTCGTTCTGCGAGCCATTAATCGGCGTGTATCCAAGCGTCGCCAACCGGTCCCGCACTTCCGGCAACGCCATGATCCGACTGATCTGCCGATGTCTGAGTTCGACGATGTCGTCAGGTGTTCCCTTCGGCACCAGTATCCCGTTCCAGAATCCGACCTCGTGGTTCGGTATGCCCGCCTCCTCCAGCGTGGGAACGCCGGGAAATTCCGCAGCGCGCGTCTTGTCGGCAACTGCCAGCAAACGAAGCTTGCCGTCGCGCACGAGCGGGGCGACGATCGGAAGCGTGAGATGCAGAATCTGGGTGTGACCGGCAACCGTCGAGGTAACGGCCGGAGGCCCGCCCTGGAACGGGACGTGCACGACGTCGAGCCCGAGCGTCTGTTTGAAGAGGCGTTCGCTTGCCCGGTGTGGCGAAGAACCATAGCCAGGCGAAGCGTAATTGTACTTGCCGGGGCTCGCCTTCACCAGCGCGACAAGTTCCTTCATGGTGGTCGCAGGCACGGACGGGTTGACCGAAATCGTTTCGGGCGCCGCTATCAATAGCGTGACCGGCGTAAAACCGTCGGGAACCTCGTAAGCGAGTTTTTCGCCGATGGCGGGCTGAACGACGAAGTTCTGATTGACGACGACCATGGTGCAGCCGTCAGGCGACGCTCTGGCGGCCGTCGCGGTGCCAATCATTCCGCCGGCTCCGGGGAGATTCTCGACATGGAATCGTCCACCGGCCTCGGAGAGGTTTTGCCCCAGGATTCGCGCGATCACATCGTCCGGCGACCCGGGCGGGTATGAGACAATGATCTTGACGGATTGCTGGCATTCAACCCTTACCGGCCCCGCGACGGCAGACGACACGACGCCGATCGTGACCAGTCCCAGAATCAGCGGCCGTAGTGGGCTCTTCATCTCGATCTCCAAAATGTCGCAAACCGCCAGGGAACGGACCGTTTTCGCCTCATCGAAAGCCTAGACGGCCGGTGCAGCCGTCGTAAGCCGCAGGATTGCGGTACCCCGCCGCAGAAGTGCATAATCGTGCAATGTTCGACTGGAACGATCTGAAGTATTTTCTGGCCGTCGCCCGGCACCGCAGCACGATTGCCGCCGGGAAATCGCTGAGGCTTAGTCAGTCGACGGTGCAAAGGCGCTTGGCCGAACTGGAGCGCGCGATCGGGCAGCCCCTGGTGAAGCGTCACCCGTCAGGCTATCGCCTGACAAAATTCGGCGAGGAGTTGTTGCCTCACGCCGAGCGCATCGAAGCCGCCGTGATCGACTTCGAGCGGCGGATAAACGATGAGGCCCGCGACCTGACCGGGGTGATCCGGGTGACCTGCCCCGAGCCGATCATCGGCCGCATGACGAAATCCGCGCTCATCGACCGCTTCCAAACCCGGCATCCGAAGCTTCGGATTGAATTCGTGACGAGCGACCGTTACCTCGACCTGTCGAAGGGCGAGGCCGATGTTGCCTTCCGGTCCGGCGATACCGACGACGAACTTGTCGGCCGCAAGGTCGCGGATTCGATCTGGGCCGTTTATGCGAGCCGGGGTTACGTCGAACAGCATGGCAAGCCAACGACGGTGAATGACCTGCCAAACCATCAGCTTGTCGGCTTCGATGAAACGCTCAGCATGCACCGTGCATCGGTATGGCTCCGAAACGTGGCGCCGGACGTCAAGATGTCGGCACGTACCAATAGCGTGCTGGGTCTTATATATGCGGTGAAGTCGGGATTAGGCCTCGGGCCGCTCCCCGCGTCTCTCGGTGACGCCGAACAGGATCTCGTGCGCGTACTCGGGCCAATTCCGGAACTGTCGCGAAGTTGGCGTCTGTTGACGCATCCTGACCTCCGACGTGTCCCGCGTATTGCGGCGTTCTTCGACTTCATTCTTGCAGAACGAGAGTTGGT
>JAYSPJ010000983.1:0-4219 GCA_043722155.1 Bradyrhizobium sp. | reverse complement strand
CTCGGACTGGTCACCACCGGCCACGCCCAGCGCGGCGTGTCGTCGTCGCCGTCGCCGGGATCCTACAATCTGCATCTCGAGGCAGGCGAGTCCACGCCGGCCGAGCTGATCTCCGACATCAAACAGGGATTTTACGTGACCGACCTGATCGGCTCCGGTGTCAATGGCGTGACCGGCGACTACAGCCGCGGCGCCTCCGGTTTCTGGATCGAGAATGGCGAGATCACCTATGCGGTGAGCGAGGTCACGATCGCCGGCCATCTGCTGGAGATATTCAAATCGATGATTCCGGCCAACGATCTGGAATTTCGTTACGGCGTCAACGCGCCGACGGTTCGCATCGAGGGATTGACGCTTGGCGGACGTTAGCGCCGGGCGCCTGCATGACAGGAATTTGACGCGCGAGATGCTGACGCGCGACGCCGCCTTGCTGACCGATTCCGTGCGGGAGGCCGGCGCGCTGGCGCTGTCGCTGTTCCGCACCGAGCTGAAAAACTGGACCAAGGGCGCGTCGTCGCCGGTCTCCGAGGCCGATATCGCCGTCAACGACCTGCTCGAGAGCAGACTGCGCTCGGCCACGCCGGACTACGGCTGGCTGTCGGAAGAAAGCGTCGACGACGAAAAGCGTCTCGGCAAGCATCTCACCTGGATTGTCGATCCGATCGACGGCACCCGCGGTTATCTCGCCGGCCGCGAGGACTGGTGCGTCAGCGTGGCGTTGGTGGAGGATGCGACGCCGGTGCTGGCGGCGGTGTTTGTGCCGGCCAGCGATGAATTCTTCTTCGCCGTGCGGGGCCAGGGCGCGGCGCGCAACGACGTGCCCCTCTGCGCGGCGCCGGGCGGTGAGCTGGATTTCTCCCGCGTGGCAGGTCCGAAGCCGCTGGTCGAACGACTCAGCCGCTCGTCCGACGAGATCGTGCTTCACCCCCGAATCGGATCGCTGGCGCTCCGGCTGTGCCGGGTCGCGCAGGGAAGCCTGGATGCGGCTTTTGCCGGCGGCCAGAGCCGCGACTGGGACCTTGCTGCGGCCAATTTGATCGTGCAGGAAGCGAATGGTAACATGACCGCGCTCTCGGGGGATACGATCCTCTACAATCGCCGGGAGGTGACGCACGGGGTGCTGGTGGCAGCGGGACGCGATCGTCATGCGCGCATTGTCGAGCATTTTCGCAACCGCCCGTTGCCCTGAGCGTCCTCGATTCGCGTCGCGACTGCTGCTGCTTTGCCGGGCACCGCGTTAGGAAAAGGGAAACATGCCAGATAGTGCCCAGCAGCAATTGCTGCATCTCGTCATCGGGGGCGAACTGACCGACCTCGAACACACCACGTTCAAGGATCTCGATGCCGTCGAGATCGTCGGCGTATTCCCCGATTACGCGACCGCGCATGCAGCCTGGAAAGCGAAAGCGCAGCACACCGTGGACAACGCCCACATGCGCTACTTCGTCGTGCATCTCCACCGGTTGCTCGATCCGGGTCAAGACACGAAGCCTGCCCGTTGAAAAAGCTCGTTCGCAATTTGCTGCGCAGCAGCTGGGTTCAGCGCGCTGTGGGGTTTCTCGCGGCTGAATACCTGCGGCTGGTCTGGCTGACCAACAGGTTCAGTTTCGATCCGGCCAACGTCTATGAGATGGTCGAGCCGCACCAGCCGCTGATCTTCGCGTTCTGGCACGGCCAGCATTTCCTGACGCCGTTCATCAAGACCAAGGCGAGCCATCGCGCCAAGGTGCTGATCTCGCGGCATCGCGACGGCGAATTCAACGCCATCGCGGCCGAGCGGCTCGGCATCGAGACCATCCGCGGCTCCGGCGACCATGGCGGCGCGTTTCACCGCAAGGGCGGCGTCGGCGCGTTCAGGGAAATGGTCCAGGCGCTCGAGCAGGGATGTAACGTCGCATCGACCGCCGACGTGCCGAAGCGGTCGCGGGTCGCCGGCCTCGGCATCATCATGCTGGCGCGGGAATCCGGTCGGCCGATCGTGCCGTTTGCGATGGTGACCAGCCGCTTCATCCGGTTGAACAACTGGGACCGTACCACCATCAATTTGCCATTCGGGCGCGGTGCAGTGACGGGCGTCGATGCGGTCATCGTGCCGCCGGACGCCGACGCCGAGACCATGGAAAAGTGTCGCCTTCAGCTCGAGGCCTATCTGAACGAAGCGACCCGTCGCGCCTATGCGCAGGTCGGGCGTCCGGAGGCAGCCCTTGACTAACTCCCTGCCGATGACGCTGCGGGTCTACCGGAAGCTGTCTTCCGCGGTGCTGCCGCTGGCGCCGGCGCTGATCAAGCGGCGGCTGAAGCAAGGCAAGGAGGACCCGGCGCGGATCGGCGAACGTCGCGGCATGAGCACGGATGTCCGGCCGCACGGCCCGCTGGTCTGGATTCACGGCGCCAGCGTCGGTGAAGTGCTGGCGGCGGCGGCCCTGATCGAAAATTTGCGCGCGCTGAATCTCCGGATCCTGCTGACGTCGGGCACGGTGACTTCGGCGGCGATCGTCGCCAGGCGGTTTCCCGCCGACATCATCCACCAATATGTGCCTTACGATTCGCCGCGCTATGTCGCGCGCTTTCTCGATCACTGGCGGCCTTCGCTCGCGCTGTTCATCGAATCCGATCTGTGGCCCAATCTGATCCTGTCGAGCGCGGCGCGGCGGCTGCCGATGGTGCTGATCAACGGCCGGATGTCGCAGCGCTCGTTTCCGCGCTGGAGCAGGATGAGCGGCACGATCTCGGCGTTGCTCGGCAAGTTCGACGTCTGCCTCGCCCAGTCGAATGTCGATGCGGAGCGCTTTACGGCGCTCGGCAGCCGCAACGTCGTCACCACGGGAAACCTGAAACTGGACGTGCCGGCGCCGCCCGCCGACCCCGCTAAACTGGAACGGCTGATGTCGATGACGCGCGGCCGCCCGATCATCGTCGCGGCGTCGACCCATCCCGGCGAGGAGGAAATCCTGATCGAGGCGCATCGGACGCTGGCGGGATTCTTTCCATCGCTCCTGAGCGTGATCGTGCCGCGGCATCCCGATCGCGGCGAGGCGATCGCCCGCACGGTCGCGGCTTCCGGGCTGCACGCAGGCTTGCGTTCGCGCGAGGAATTGCCGACGGCGGCCACCGATATCTATGTCGCGGACACCATGGGGGAACTCGGATTGTTCTATCGGCTGGCGCCGATCGTGTTCATGGGCGGCTCGCTGGTTCCCCACGGCGGGCAGAATCCGATCGAGGCGGTCAAGCTCGGCGCGTCGATCGTTCATGGCCCCCACGTGTTCAATTTCACCGACGTCTACGAGGCGCTCGATCGCGCCGGCGGCGCCAGGCAGGCCGACACCCGGGAAGCGCTGGTGAAGCAGCTCGGCCAGTTGCTGGCCGATCCGGCGGCGCGCGATGTGTCGGTTGCGGCCTCGACGCGCGTGGTCGAACAACTCGGCGGCGCGCTCGAGCGCACGCTGACCGCGCTCGAACCCTATCTGTTGCAGTTGCGGCTCGAAATGGGAGCGGCCAATGCGTGAGCCGGCCTTCTGGCACCGGCCCCCGTCCTGGAGTTCGCGGTTGCTGATGCCGCTTGGCGCCCTCTATGGCGCGGTGGCGGCCCGGCGCATGCAGCGCCAGGGTTTTGATGCCGGCATCCCCGTGTTGTGCGTCGGCAATTATCACACCGGCGGCGCGGGCAAGACCCCCACCGTACTCGCCCTGACGAAGCTGCTGCGCGATCTCGGCGAGATGCCGGTCGTGCTCAGCCGCGGCTATGGCGGCCGATTGCGTGGCCCGATCATGGTCGATCCCGGGCGGCACGCCGCCGCGGATGTCGGCGACGAACCGCTGATGCTGGTGCGGACGGTGCCGGTGGTGGTCGCGCGCGATCGCCCCGGTGGCGTCGCCCTGGCGCGCTCGCAAGGCGCCAGCGTGATCCTGATGGACGACGGTTTTCAAAACCCCGCGATCGTCAAGGATGCCTCGCTGATCGTGATCGACGGCAACCGCGGCCTCGGTAATGGCTGCGTGTTTCCCGCAGGCCCCTTGCGTGCGCCGCTGGATCAGCAACTCGCCCGCACCGACGCGCTGATCGTCATCGGCGATGGCGCCGCGGCCCAGGCGGTCGCCGCCGGCATCGCGGCGCGGGGCCGGCCGGTGATGTCAGCACATCTGCAGCCGAACGCCGCCTCGGTGGCCGCGCTCGCCGGCAAGCGCGTATCGGCCTTTGCCGGGATCGGCGATCCCG
>JAYSPJ010000982.1:0-1550 GCA_043722155.1 Bradyrhizobium sp. | reverse complement strand
TGGGGCGAAGAGCGCGCCTTGCCCATCCTGGGCGTTACCATCCCTCCAGCACGATCTTGCCGCGCGACTTGCCGGACTCCAGCAGCGCGTGCGCTCGCTTCAAATTGGTCGCGTTGATCGCGCCGAAGCTCTGATCGAGCGTGGTGCGCAGCACGCCTTTGTCGATGAGGTCGGCGACGTCGTTGAGCAGGTTGTGCTGGCCGATCATGTCGGGCGTCTGGAACGACGAGCGCGTGAACATCGACTCCCAGTGGACGGAGACTGCCTTGCCCTTGAAGACGCTCACATTGAATTCCTGGGGATCGTCGATCAATCCGAACTTGCCCTGCGGCGCGATGATGTCGGCCAGCGCCTTGTAGTGCTGCTCGGTATTGGTGAGGCTGGCGATCAGCGCCACCGGCGGTACTTTCAGTCTTTCGATCTGCTCCTTCATCGGTTTCGCGTGGTCGATCACCGCGTGGGCGCCGAGATCGAGGCACCATTTTTGCGAGTCCGGCCGTGACGCCGTGGCGACGACGGTCAGCCCGGTGAGGCGGCGCGCGAGCTGGGTCAGGATCGATCCGACGCCGCCGGCGCCGCCGATGATCAGGATCGTGCGCGGATCGACGCTCTTGCCGGGCACGGCCCCCAGGCGGTCGAACAGCAATTCCCATGCGGTGATCGAAGTCAGCGGGAGGGCAGCGGCTTGCGCGAACGAAAGCGTCTTCGGCTTGCGGCCGACGATGCGCTCGTCGACCAGATGAAATTCCGAGTTGGTGCCCTGGCGCTGGATCGAGCCGGCGTAGAACACCTCGTCACCCGGCTTGAACAGCGTGACGTCGGGGCCGACCGCGTCCACGATCCCGGCGGCGTCATAGCCCAAAATCTTGGTTTCGCCCGCCGGGGGTGCTGCGCGCTTGCGCACCTTGTAATCGACCGGATTGGCGGAAATCGCCTTCACGGCGACGCGGATGTCGCGGCCTCCGGGCTCGGGCTTGGCGGTCTCGAAATCAACAAGCGAACTCGCGTCCTCGATGGGAAGCGACTTCTGGTATCCGACGGCCTTCATTGGGCGGTTCTCCTTGTCGCCGGCGGCAATACGCCGGTGCTCCGGCATTACCTGCTGTTTCAGGAGCGGAATTGCAAGGTTTGAGCCGGAAACGCGCTGTGCCGGCGCGTTGTCCCCGCCGAATCGGGCCATAGCCGGCCCATTGAGCCTTGCAATCGCTTCTATTCGAGGGCCGGGACGCCTATATTCGCACCATATCAATCCCCAGGGAATTATTCATGTTTGCTGCTCGTATGATCACGGCATTGTTGGTCCTTGCGGCTGCGGCCGCGCCGGCGATGTCCCAGGACCGCCGCGTACCGACTTCCCCCGTGGAGCTAAAGCTCTCCTACGCGCCGATCGTGCAGCGGGTGCAGCCGGCGGTGGTCAACGTCTATGCCGCCAAGGTGGTGCAAAACCGCAATCCGCTGCTCGACGATCCGATCTTCCGCCGCTTCTTCGGCGTGCCCGGCCAGCAGCCGGAGCAGATGCAGCGCTCGCTGGGATCGGGCGTGATGGTGGA
>JAYSPJ010000981.1:0-2601 GCA_043722155.1 Bradyrhizobium sp. | reverse complement strand
GGAACGGCGAGTTCATCTGGATGTAGTCGAGGCTGTGGCAGGCAACGCAGTTGGCCTGGACCAGTTCGCGCCCCGCGCCGGCCTTGAGTTAGATGGCGTCCTCGCCGGCGACGGCGGCACCCGCGGCTAGCAGCCAGGTGACTCGAAAAATCCATCCAGCGAGATTGGTCATGGCGACTTTCGGTGAGGTCCGGCGGAAGGCGACAAGATCGCCAAGTGACGGGTGGAAGTCAAGCGAGAGGCGACCGCCTCGCATGAGCACCGGGGGACACGCGCTTGTCCACGAAGATCGTGAAATGTATATTGATGGCATCCATATAAACATTCCGAATAGAGGGCGACATGGCGCTGCAGATTGCCAACCCCGCTGTCGTGGCCAAGGTCGAGCGACTCGCCAAGGCCACGGGCTTGACGAAAACGGCCGTGGTCGAACGGGCCATCGACCGCCTCGCCAGTGAAACCCCAGGCATGTCTGATCCGGCGGGTCGCATTGCGGCGCTTCTGGCCCAGCTGGACCGCATCCCCGATCGGACGGATGCCTTCGACCCATTGGAATGGGACGCTCACGGTCTGCCCAGGTGATCGTTGTCGACACCTCGGCGATCGTGGCGCTGGCGTTCGGCGAGCCGGAGCGAGAGGTTTTCACGCGAGCAATCCAGCAGGCCGACAAGGCCCTGGTCAGTACGGTGTCGGTTGTCGAGGCCCGTATGGTGGTACATGGCCGGCGCGGACAGCGCGCCGTGGTGCTGGTCGACGATTTATTGCGGCTACCGGCATTCGAGCTGGTCGCGCCAGGCGTGGCGGAAATGGACGCGGCCTATTCGGCTTTCGTGGCCTTCGGCAAAGGCAGCGGCCATCCAGCGGGGTTGAACTTCGGCGACGTATTCAGCTATGCGTTGGCCAAGGTGCGCGGTTTGCCACTGTTGTTCAAAGGCGATGATTTTTCCCAGACCGATGTGGTCAGTGCGGTCCCCGCGCTGGGCGCTGGTTCGGGTGCGGTAACCAGATCATAGGAATCGCGCCGACTTGCTGGAGCTGGGGCGAGTAAAAAGACATGACCCTGGCCCCTTTGTCTTCTCGTAGAGGAGCAATGAAATACTTGCGGAGGGTTGGCGGTGCGAACGCGTGGCTGCGCATCAGACGGCCTGCAAGGCTTTTTGGACCGCCTTGGGCGCGCGTTCGATGACGAGAAGATAAGCCCGTGTGGGCCCCTCCGGTTGGCGCGAACCCTGTTCCCAATGGCGCAGCGTGTTGACGCTGAACCCGAACCGGCCCGCGAACTCTTCTTGCGTCATGTCCAAACTCGTCCGGATCGCCTTCACGTCGATCTTCACGGGCACATGGACGCGATAGACGCTCTCGTCTGCCTTCCCCTCGGCGTAGACCACCGCTTCCCGAAGGCCGCGCCGGATACTGTCGGCAACCTTGCTCATGGCTTTCTCCTTTTGAATCTCTCAACCAGCAACGCCGTAAGCTGCCGGCAGTCATTGCGATCCTGCTGGCTCAAATCGGCCTGCTCATTCTTGGCGTAGGCGGTGAGCGCGACCAGCGGCATGCCGGCGTCGTGGTGGAAATAGACCACCCGCGCGCCGCCGCGCTTGCCTCGCCCCTTTGCTGGCCAGAATGCGCCCTTGCCTGTAGGCAGGGACCGGAGCCCGGAGAGCAAGCGAAACACCGTTGTCCACGCGTCCGAGTTGACGGGCTGGTTCGGCGTCATATCTATGCAGCACGAGAGCGACGGGAGACGTAAGCACGGAGAACGCTATCCATGCGCGATTGCCAGCCAGCGCCCGTCGATTTGAAGTAGTCCACAACCTCGCGGCTATAACGCACCGAAACCAGCAACTTGGGGCTTTCGGATTTAGGCCTGCCGCGCAGCGCCTTCAGGGGAACCATGGCCTTCAACTGCTTCTCGGTCATCGGCTGTGCGTCAGGGTCCGACTTTGCCGCCGCCCGGATCTTTCGATCCTCGGCTGCGGCCGGCACTCTGACCCCGGAACGGCTAGGCGCTTTCGACATAGTGCTTTACCTCGCTACGCGTAGCCGGGCGCAGACTGATGATCCTGCGGCGATTGCCTCGCTCGACGAACGCGACGTAGTAGAGAATGTTGGTCTTCGGTGCGAGGGCGATCAGCCGCAACTCGTCGTAGGCAAACCGCTCGTCGACCCAGACAAGCGCAGCATCCCAGTCGCGTTCCCGCGCCAACGCCAGCGCCACACCGTGTCTGGCCCGGTTCGAGGTGTCTTTCGCGGCATCGAACTCGATACCCACATATTATCGTAGCTACATCAATTGACGCGGTCAATCGTTCCGGTGCTCACGGCGCCTCGTATGACGCCGAAACGATAGGCTTCAGTGGAGCAGCCAAGCCGATGGGCGACGAGCAATTCCGAGACACCCTCGCCCACTCGCTTCATATCGCCCGCATTCCCGGAGGAGAGTCGACGGCCGCGAATGTCGAGACGAGCCATGGCCCCTTCGGTCCTTGTTTTCGGGCAATGTGTGTTCATGGGAGAGTAGCGGTGGGAATCTCGGCGAGCCGATACGTCCCACCGCCCTCGCAGAACCGGACTTGGAGCGTTACACCATCCGGCTCCCAG
>JAYSPJ010000980.1:0-3004 GCA_043722155.1 Bradyrhizobium sp. | reverse complement strand
CTTCGCATCGCGTCCACCCTCTCCCACAAGGGGAGAGGGTAAGAAGCGCGAATTTGTTTATCATCTCGCTCACACCAAAGAAGAAGGAACAGGGCCGATGGATTTTGAACACAGTGCGAGAGCGATCGAGCTGCAGGAAAAACTGTCGGCGTTCATGGCACGCCACGTCTATCCCGTCGAACATCTCTACCAGGAGCAGGTCGAGAACGGCCATCGCCATCACCGCCCGCCGATCCTGGAAGAGCTGAAGCGCCGTGCCCGCGCCGAGGGGCTGTGGAATCTGTTCCTGCCGGGCGATCATGGCGCCGGGATCGGCAATCTCGACTACGCGCCGCTGGCCGAGATCATGGGACGGGTGTCGTGGTCCTCGGAAATCTTCAACTGTTCGGCGCCCGATACCGGCAACATGGAAGTACTCTCCCTGTACGGCACCCCGGAGCAGAAAAAGCGCTGGCTCGAGCCGCTGCTGGCGGGTGAAATCCGCTCGGCCTTCTCGATGACCGAGCCTGAAGTGGCCTCCAGCGACGCCACCAACATCCAGTGCAGCATTCGCCGCGACGGCGCCGACTATGTCATCAACGGCCGCAAATGGTTCACCTCGGGCGCGATGAGCGAGGATTGCAAGATCCTGATCGTGATGGGCAAGACTGATCCCGATAATCCCAACAAGCATTTGCAGCAGTCGATGGTGCTGGTGCCCCGGGAGACACCGGGAGTTCGCATCGTGCGCGACATGCGGGTGTTCGGTTATGATGACGCACCGGTTGGCCATCCGGAGATCGTCTACGACAATGCGCGGGTGCCGGCGGCAAACATCCTGCTCGGCGAGGGTCGAGGATTCGAGATCGCGCAAGGCCGCCTCGGCCCTGGCCGCATCCATCACTGCATGCGGCTGATTGGCTGCGCCCAGCGCGCACTGGAATTGATGTGCGCCCGCGCGCAATCCCGCGTCGCCTTCGGCAAGGCGCTCGGCGAGCAGGGATCGGTGCGCGAGGACATCGCAAACTCCTGGTGCGAGATCGAACAGGCGCGGCTGTTGACGCTGCGCGCCGCCGAAAAGATGGACCGCGAGGGCAACAAATCCGCGCGCGACATGATCGCGGCCGCAAAAGTCGTGGTACCGAGCATGGCCGCCCGCGTCATCGACCGCGCCATCCAGATCCACGGCGCCGCCGGCGTCTCGCAGGATACTTTCCTCGCCGAAGCCTACATGTACGCCCGCTTCATGCGGCTCGGCGATGGACCGGACCAGGTGCACCTCGCGCAGCTCGGGCGGGGGCTGCTGAGGCGGTATGGGGCGGCGGGGTGATGGCGGTTGCGATGCCTTGCAACCAAAATATCGAAAACAACCCCATGCACAGAAGGGCTAGATTGGCGGCACCCCGTCCTGGCACAAGATATAGTATGCCGTGGCTCCCGGTTTTATCGCCCGCCTTCGCGGGCGACGACAGTTGTGATTGTTGCGACCTACGTGGGCTCTCTTCGCACCTCACTTATTACTGTGCTTCCGCAACTCCAGCCGCGCGATCTGGTTGCGATGAACCTCATCCGGGCCGTCAGCGAGCCGCAACAGCCGCGCCGTCGCGTAGGCCGCGGCTAACCCAAAATCGTTGCTGGTGCCAGCGCCCCCATGGGCCTGGATCGCCCAGTCGATCACCTGGCAGGCCATGTTCGGCACCGCGACCTTGATCATGGCGATTTCAGCCTTGGCCTCGCGGTTGCCGACGGTGTCCATCATGTGCGCGGCGTGGAGGGTCAAGAGCCGCGACTGCTCGATCATGATGCGGGATTCCGCGATGCGCTCCTGCGTCACGGTCTGTTCCGACACCGGCTTGCCGAAGGCGACGCGGCTGCGGGTGCGGACGCACATCTTTTCCAGGGTGCGTTCGGCGAGGCCTATCAGCCGCATGCAGTGATGGATGCGGCCGGGACCGAGCCGGCCCTGCGCGATCTCAAAACCGCGGCCCTCGCCGAGCAGCATGTTGGTGGCGGGCACCCGGACATTGTCGAACACCACTTCCGAGGCGCGATCGGGCACGCCGTAGAAGCCGAATACCGGTATCGGCCGCAGCACCTTGACGCCCGGCGTGTCCATCGGCACCAGGATCATCGACTGCTGGCGGTGGCGGTCCGGATTATCCGGATCGGTCTTGCCCATGAAGATGCAGATCTTGCAGCGCGGGTCGGTGGCGTTGGTGGTGTACCATTTGCGGCCGTTGATGACGTAGTCATCGCCATCGCGCACAATGGAACTCTCGATATTGGTGGCGTCGCTCGAAGCCACCGCCGGTTCGGTCATGGCGAAACAGGAGCGGATTTCGCCGGCCAGCAGCGGCTTGAGCCAGCGCTCCTGATGTTCCCTGGTGCCGTAGCGCGCCAGCACTTCCATGTTGCCGGTGTCGGGCGCCGAGCAGTTGAACAGCTCGGGCGCCAGATGCGACCGGCCCATCACCTCGCAGAGCGGCGCATATTCGAGATTGGTCAGCCCCGCGCCGTGCTCGCTCTCGGGCAGGAACAGGTTCCAGAGACCCGCCTCCCTCGCCTTCGGCTTCAATTCCTCGACGACAGGATAGACCTTCCAGGGCCCGAGTTCCTCCGCTTCCTTGTAAAAACGGTCTTCGTTCGGATAGACGTGGCGGTCCATGAACGACTGCACGCGATGTTTCAGTTCGGTGACCTTCTGGCTCTGCTCATAGAACATCGTCGATTTCCATTCATGCTTGGGAAGTGTGGGCACACTGAAGATCCCAGTGGAAGCTTCCTACTTCTTCATTCCCGGCAGCGTGCCCATCATCTTGCACAGCACCGACAGCATCACCTCGTCGGCGCCGCCGCCGATCGAGGTCAGCCGGCTGTCGCGATAGGCGCGGCTGACACGAGTCTCGTTCATGAAGCCCATGCCGCCCCAGAACTGCAGGCAGGCGTCGGTCAGCTCGCGCCCGAGCCGGCCGGCCTTCAGCTTGGCCATGGTCGCCAGCCGCGTGACGTCCTCGCCGGCCACCAG
>JAYSPJ010000979.1:0-5600 GCA_043722155.1 Bradyrhizobium sp. | reverse complement strand
GGCGTGGCAGCGGCCCCCGCCGAGACCCGGGAAGACATCGGGGCGAGGTAGCCTTTTGAGCGGGATCGCTCTATGGGTCGCATCCGAAGATGGCATAGCGTTTTCAAGCGAAGTGGATACCGGTTCGCGTGAAGAGGACGCGTCGAAGAAGGAACAGGGCCCGGTTCTGATACAATCAGAACCGATAAGGCTCGAGGAGATGCGCCGTGAGCGTAACGCAGCAACAGGTTCTCGATGTGCTGGGCAAGGTGAAGTCGCCTGACGGCGTCGCTCTGACCGACGCCAATGTGCTGTCGGCGGTCACCGTTAACGACGGCAAGGTGTTCTTCTCGATCAATGTAGACGCCGCGGAAGCCCATGCCTGGGAAAGCGTTCGGGCCGCGACTGAGGCCGCGGTACGCGCCGTTCCCGGCGTCACCGCCGCCATGATCGCGCTCACCGCCGAACGCAAACCCGGCTCTCCGGCGGCAGCGCCGCCTGCACCGCATCGCCATTCGCACGGCGTGCAACCCGTCTCGGCGCATCGCCCACCGCAAAGCCCGGTGTCGCCGATGTCGAAGCAGTCGGAGATACCGGGCATCGCCGCGGTGATCGCGGTCGCCTCCGGCAAGGGCGGCGTCGGTAAATCCACCACGGCGCTCAATCTGGCATTGGGCCTGCGCGATCTCGGTTTGCGGGTCGGTCTGCTCGATGCCGACATCTATGGGCCGTCGGTGCCGCGGCTGACCGGCATTCACGAGAAGCCGCAGCTGAACGACGCGCGGAAGATGATTCCGATTCAGCGTTTCGGCCTTGCCATCATGTCGATCGGTTTTCTGGTCGAGGAGGAGACCGCGATGATCTGGCGCGGGCCGATGGTGATGTCGGCCATCACCCAGATGCTGCGCGACGTCGCCTGGGGAACCCTCGATATTCTCGTGGTCGACATGCCTCCCGGCACCGGCGACGCGCAGCTCACGCTGGCGCAGAATGTGCCGCTGCGGGGCGCGGTCATTATCTCGACGCCGCAGGATCTTTCGCTGATCGATGCGCGGCGGGGGCTGGCGATGTTCAAGAAGGTGAACGTGCCGGTGCTCGGCATTGTCGAGAACATGAGCTATTTCCAGTGTCCGGAATGCGGCACGCGATCGGATATTTTCGGGCACGGTGGCGCGCGGCTCGAGGCGGAACGGCTTGGCGTGCCGTTCCTGGGCGAAATCCCGCTGCACATGTCGATTCGCGCCACCTCGGATTCGGGAACCCCGGTGGTGGACAGCGAGCCCGATGGGCCGCATGCCGCGATCTACCGCGCGATCGCCGCCAAGGTCCGCGACCAGCTCCAGGGCGTCATCGCCGCCGCCTGAGCCCGATTTTCGGGAACTATGCGACTTTCGTTTAATCCGTGCAGTCATGCCGTTGTCGTGTTTTCCGAACGCAAAATTCCGTGTTAAGCCGCCCCCGCCAGAGCGCCTTCGGCGGACGCAGATACCGCTTCGCCGATTTTGCCGCTCCAGGAAATCTGGGAAGAAATGCCCCAACAAGGAGATGCCTGAATGAAGCGTCGTGATTTTTTGAAAGTTTCCGCGGTCGGTGCCGCCGCCACCGCCGTGGCCTCGCCGGCGATCGCGCAATCCTCGCCCGAGATCAAGTGGCGCATGACCTCGAGCTTTCCGAAGTCGCTCGATACGATTTACGGCGGCGCCGATCATTTTGTGAAACAGGTTGCGGAAATGACCGACAACAAGTTTCAGATTCAGCTGTTCGCGGCCGGCGAGGTCGTCCCGGGCCTGCAGGCGCTTGATGCGACTGCCAACGGCACCGTCGAGATGAGCCATACGGTCTCGTATTATTACGTCGGCAAGGATCCGACCTTCGCGATCTTCGCCTCGGTGCCGTTTGGCCTCAACGCCCGCCAGCAGAACTCCTGGCTCTACCAGGGCGGCGGCAACGAACTCGCGAACGAACTCTTCAAGAAGCACGGCGTGATCGGTTTTCCCTGCGGCAATACCGGCACCCAGATGGGCGGCTGGTTCCGCAAGGAGATCAAGACCGTTGCCGATCTCTCAGGCCTGAAGATGCGCATCGGCGGCATCGCCGGTCAGGTGCTGCAGAAGGTCGGTGTCGTACCGCAGCAGATTGCGGGTGGCGATATCTATCCCGCGCTCGAAAAGGGCACCATCGACGCGGCCGAATGGGTCGGGCCGTATGACGACGAGAAGCTCGGATTCCAGAAGGTTGCCAAGTATTATTACTATCCCGGCTTCTGGGAAGGCGGACCGACGGTTCACGCCTTCTGCAATCTGGAGAAGTGGAATTCGCTGCCGAAGAGCTATCAGGCGGTCATCACCAATGCGACCGCGAATGCCAATAGCTGGATGGCGGCGCGCTATGACATGCAGAACCCCGCGGCGCTGAAGCGTCTGGTCGCCGGCGGCACCCAGCTTCGTCCCTTCACCAACGAGGTGCTGGAGGCCTGTCTGAAGGCAACCAACGAATTGTGGACCGAAATCTCCGGCAAGAACGCCGACTTCAAGAAGTCGATCGATGCGATGCAGGCCTACCGCTCCGACCAGTATCTGTGGTGGCAGGTGGCCGAATACACCTACGACAGCTTCATGATCCGCTCGCGCACCCGCGGCTGATCCGCAAGGCCCGGCCTTTAGTCGTAAAAGCAAGCCCGGCCCTCGCAAGAAGGCCGGGCTTTTTTCATGGGCAGGCCGGTTTCGGCATGGAAATCGGGAACCGGATGTTCCATGCTGGTTCCAAAGCCTCGACAAGAAGGCTCACGGACACAAGCACCAACAAGGAGGAAGCAATCAATGAAGCGAAGAGACTTTATCAAGGTCACGGGATTGGGCGTGGCAGGCGCCGCGACCATGGCCGCGCCGGCGATCGCGCAGTCGATGCCGGAGCTCAAGTGGCGCCTGACGGCAAGCTGGCCGAAATCGCTCGACACGCTGTGGGGCGCCGTCGAGCTGATGGCCAAACTCGTTGCCGAAGCCACCGACAACAAGTTCCAGATTCAGACTTTCGCGGGCGGCGAAATCGTTCCGGGACTGCAAGTTCTCGACGCCGTGCAAAACGGCACCGTCGAGATGGGACATACCGCATCGTATTATTACTTCGGCAAGGATCCGACATTTTCCTTCGGCACGGCGGTGCCGTTCGGACCCAACCAGCGCCTCAATCAGGCCTGGTACATGCTCGGCGGCGGCAAGGACCTGCTCAACGAGTTTTACAAAAGCTACAACGTCACTTCGTGTCTCGCGGGCAATACCGGCTGCCAGATGGGCGGCTGGTTTCGCAAGGAAATCAACACCGTCGACGATCTGAAGGGTCTCAAGATGCGGATCGGCGGCTTCGCCGGGAAGGTGATGCAGAAATTGGGCGTGGTGCCGCAGCAGCTCGCCGGCGGCGATATCTATCCGGCGCTTGAAAAAGGCACCATCGACGCCGCCGAATGGGTCGGGCCCTTTGACGACGAGAAGCTCGGTTTCTACAAGGTCGCGCCGCACTATTATTATCCCGGATGGTGGGAAGGCGGTCCGATGCTGCTGGCCCTTATCAATCTGGACAAATGGAATTCGCTGCCGAAGCACTATCAAAGCGTCATCGAGCAGGCCGGTCTCGCTGCCAACAGCTGGATGATGGCGAAGTACGACCAGGGTAATCCACCGGCGCTGAGAAAATTGCTCGCCGGCGGCACCAAACTGCATGCCTTTTCGCCGGCGATCATGCAGGCCTGCCTCAAGGCCACCAAGGAATTGTACAGCGAAACTGCGGCGACCAATCCGAACTTCAAGAAAGTCCTGGAGTCGATGAACGGCTTCACGACCAACGGATACCAATGGTTCCAGGTCGCCGAACTCGGTTACGACAGCTTCATGGCGCGCAATCCGCAGGGTTGATCGCACTCACGCAACTATAAGAAAACACCCCGGAGCTTCCGCTCCGGGGTGTTTTGTGTTGCAGGCTCTGAAGCCGCTACTGCTTTGGCGGCGGACCGAAATCCAGCGGCGGCAGTTCGACTTGCGGGATCTCGATCCTGACCTTGCTGATGTCTTCGGCGGTGATGGGCTTGTCCAGCAGCCAGGTCACAGTCGACGGGAAGGCGATCACGATCACGACCATGATGACCTGCAACCCGATCCAGGGCACGGCGCCCCAGTAGATATCCGAACTCTTGACCGATTTGGGCGCCACGCCGCGCAGGTAGAACAGCGCGAAGCCGAACGGCGGATGCAGGAACGAGGTCTGCATGTTGACGCAGAGCATGACGCCGAACCAGATCAGCGCCGCGTCCGCGCCGACCACCGGCGTCAGAATCTTCAGCGCGATCGGCGCGACCATCGGCAGGATGATGAAGGCGATCTCGAAGAAATCCAGGAAGAACGCCAGGAAGAAGATGAAGAGGTTGATGAAGATCAGGAAGCCCCAGACGCCGCCGGGCAGCGACGTCAGCATGTGTTCGAGCCACACCCCGCCCGATACACCGAGGAACACGATCGAGAAACAGGTCGAGCCGATCAGGATGAACACCACCATGGTTGTCAGGCGCATGGTGGTCTCGTAGCCCTGCTTGATCAGGTTGCGCAGTTCGGGAATGCGCACGGCTTCGAGACAAACCCAGATCACCGCGAAATAGGCGAACACGAAGGTGAGCTTGAACAGCAGGCCCCGCGACAGGAAAACGCCGATCATGGCGCCGATGCCCAATGCGATGATGCCTCCGATCAGGATTTTCTGGCCGGTGCTGCTGAAGTCCTTGCTGTGGATCGCCGCCAGCACGATGGCGCCGATCGCGCCCATGGCGCCGGCCTCGGTCGGGGTGGCGAGGCCGAGCATCATGGTGCCGAGTACGACGAAGATCAGCACGGCCGAAGGGATGATGCCCATCAGGCATTTGCGCCACAGCGGCCAGCCTCGCAGCGTCAGCGCGTCGCGCGGAACCGCCGGTACGTGGTCGGGCTTGATGAGGCCGAGCATGAAAGTGTAGCCGGCGAACAACGCGATCTGCAGAACCGACGGGCCCCATGCGCCGAGATACATGTCGCCGACCGACTTGCCGAGCTGGTCGGCGAGCACGATCAGCACCAGCGACGGCGGAACCAACTGGGTAATGGTTCCCGAGGCCGCCAGCACGCCGGTGATGTAGCGTATGTTGTACTTGTAACGGATCATGACCGGCATCGAGATCAGCGCCATCGCGATCACCTGCGCCGCGACCGTTCCGGTGATGGCGCCGAGGATGAAGCCGACGATGATGACGGAATAGCCGAGGCCGCCGCGCACCGGCCCGAACAGCTGTCCCATCGAATCCAGCATGTCTTCCGCCAGACCGCATCGCTCCAGGATCGCGCCCATGAAGGTAAAGAACGGGATCGCGAGCAAGAGCTCGTTGGACAGCACGCTGCCGAATATCCGGCCCGGAATCGCCTGCAGGAAAACGAAATCGAAGAAGCCGAGATGGATCGAGAGAAAGCCGAATGAAAATCCGACCGCGGCCAGCGTGAACGCCACTGGGAAGCCGATCAGCATCGCCAGAACCAGGCCGCCGAACATCAGCGGCGGCATCATTTCCAGCGTGATCATTGCATCGGTCTTTCGTATTTGGCATCGAT
>JAYSPJ010000978.1:0-4854 GCA_043722155.1 Bradyrhizobium sp. | reverse complement strand
ACAACGGCGCATCGGGAGCCGGCGTTTGCTCTCCGCGGATGGCCAGCTTTCCACCTTGCGCAAACCGTGCCGTTGACGGCATATTCCGGCCGGAGGCGGCACGTCCGGGACGGGATTTTCCAAGGCGTCTGGGAGAACCTGCCGGTGGCAAGAATTGGTCATGCGCGAAGCGCACTTCGCTGCGATGACTGTTGGGGGAATTTGATTGGCCGATGAGTTCATTCTCGAAACCCACGGATTGAGCAAGGAATTCGCGGGGTTCTTTGCCGTTCGCGATGTCGATCTGAGGGTTCGCCGTGGCAGCATTCATGCGTTGATCGGTCCGAACGGGGCCGGCAAGACGACGTGCTTTAATCTGCTGACCAAGTTCCTGAAGCCGTCAGCGGGCCAGATCCTCTATAAGGGGCAGGACATCACGGCGATGGCGCCGGCCGACGTCGCACGCCTCGGCCTGGTGCGCTCGTTCCAGATTTCAGCGGTGTTCCCGCACCTCACCGCGCTGGAGAATGTCAGGGTCGCGCTGCAGCGCCAGCACGGGCACTCCTTCGATTTCTGGCGCTCCAAGACGGTGCTCGACCGCTTCAACGGCCGCGCCCGTGAACTGCTCGACGACGTCGGCCTCAGCGAGTTCGCCAGCATGCCCGCGGTCGAAATGCCCTACGGGCGCAAGCGCGCGCTGGAGATTGCGACGACGCTGGCGCTCGATCCGGAAATGATGCTGCTCGACGAGCCGATGGCGGGCATGGGACATGAAGACATCGACAAGATCGCCGCGTTGATCAAGCGGATATCCAAGAAATACACCATTCTGATGGTCGAACATAATCTCAGCGTCGTGGCCAATCTTTCCGACATTATCACGGTGCTGACGCGCGGACAGGTGCTGGCGGAGGGCAATTACGCCGAACTCACCAAGGACGAGCGCGTCAAGGAAGCGTATCTGGGGGCGGGGCATGGCTGATTTGAAGATGGCCGATGCCGCCGTGAGCAAGTCCGGCGCCGCTACGCCGGTGCTGACGGTACAGAATCTCGAAGCCTGGTACGGCGAGTCGCACATCCTTCACGGGATCGATTTCAACGTGAACGCCGGAGAGGTGGTCACGCTGCTCGGGCGCAACGGCGCGGGCAAGACCACCACGCTGAAATCGGTGATGGGGATCATCGGCAAGCGCACAGGCTCGATCCGCTTCGGCGATCAGGATATCACGCGAACCTCGTCGGACAAGATCGCACGCATGGGGGTCGCCTTCTGCCCGGAGGAGCGCGGGATTTTCGCCAGCCTCGACGTCCGCGAAAACCTGCTGCTGCCGCCGGTGGTGCGCCCCGGCGGGCTGTCGCTGGACCAGATCTTCGACCTGTTTCCGAATCTGAAGGAACGGCTCAACAGCCAGGGCACCAAGCTGTCGGGCGGCGAGCAGCAGATGCTGGCGATCGCCCGGATCCTGCGCACCGGCGCCCGCTTTCTGATGCTGGACGAGCCGACCGAGGGGCTGGCCCCGGTCATCATCCAGCAGATCGGCCATACCATCGCGCGCCTCAAGAAGGAGGGTTTTACCATCCTCCTGGTCGAACAGAACTTCCGGTTCGCGGCGACCGTCGCGGACCGCTACTACATCGTCGAGCACGGCAAGGTCATCGACGGTTTCTTGAACTCGGATCTGCAAGCCAACATGGACAAGCTTCACACCTATCTCGGCGTCTGAAGGACGTCTTCAAGCACGATCCACGGAGATACCCATGAAGAACAGAATCTCGGCAGTTTTGCTCGGCACCGCGCTGGCGTTTGGCGCTGGCAGCGCCGGCTTCGCGCAGGACAAGACCATCAAGATCGGCGTGTTGACCGACAATTCGGGTCTCTACTCCGACCTCGGCGGTGCGGGCTCGACGCTGGCGGCGCAGATGGCGGTGGAAGATTCCGGGCTTGCGGCCAAGGGCTGGAAGATCGACGTGATTTCCGCCGACCATCAGAACAAGCCCGACATTGCCGTCAACACCGCCCGACAATGGATCGACGTCGACAAGGTCGACATCTTCATGGACGTGCTGAACTCCGGCGTTGCGCTGGCGGTCAACAATCTGGTGAAGGAGAAGAACGCCATCATGATCAATACCGGCGCGGCGTCGTCGGATCTCACCAACGCCCAATGCTCACCGAACACGATCCACTGGGTTTACGACACCTACATGCTCGCCAACAGCACCGGTCAGGCGCTGGTGAAAGCCGGCGGCGATACCTGGTACTTCCTGACCGCCGACTACGCCTTCGGCCACGCGCTGGAGCGCGACACCACCGCCGTGGTGGTGAAGGCGGGCGGCAAGGTGATCGGCGGCGTCAAGCACCCCCTGAACACCGCGGATTTTTCGTCCTTCCTGCTGCAGGCGCAGGCGTCCAAGGCCAAGATCATCGGCATGGCGAATGCCGGCGGCGACACCACCAACACGATCAAACAGGCTTCTGAATTCGGCATTGTCGCGGGAGGCCAGAAACTCGCCGGCCTGCTGTTGTTCATTACCGACGTCCACTCGCTCGGTCTGAAGGTGGCGCAGGGCCTGAGCTTCACCGAAACCTTCTATTGGGACCTCAATGACGGGACCCGCGCGTTTTCAAAGCGCTTTTCCGAACGCATGAAGAACAAGGCCCAGCCCTCCATGGTGCAGGCCGGAGTTTACTCGGGACTGGTCCACTACTTCAAGACGATCGAAGCGATGGGCGGCAATCCGCATGACGGCGCCAAGGTGGTGGCCAAGATGAAGGAAGCGCCGACCGACGACGCGCTGTTCGGCAAGGGCACGATCCGCGCCGATGGCCGCAAGATTCACCCGGCCTATCTGTTCGAGGTCAAGAAGCCCGAGGAATCCAAGGGACCCTGGGACTATTACAAGCTGATCGGGACCACCCCCGGAGACCAGGCTTTCCGGCCGCTTTCGGAAAGCGCCTGTGCGCTGGTAAAGAAGTAACAACGGCTGCCTGCTGGCGCCTGGCGCCGGCGGGCATTCGCCCGACATTGTCAGAGGATTGAGTTTCGAAAGATCGATCGATGCAGGCTCTATACGCGCAGCTTCTGGTGGGACTGATCAACGGCTCGTTCTATGCGCTGTTGAGCCTTGGACTCGCCGTGATCTTCGGAATGCTCAACATCATCAATTTCGCGCACGGCGCGGTTTACATGATGGGCGCGTTCTGCGCTTATTTCCTGCTGAACGTGATGGGCATCGGATACTGGCCGGCACTGATCATCGCGCCGATCGCGGTCGGCATTTTCGGCATGATCCTGGAACGGACCATGCTGCAATGGCTGTCCGGGCTCGATCATCTCTATGGGCTGTTGCTGACGTTCGGGATGGCGCTGATCATCCAGGGTATCTTCCAGAATTACTTCGGCTCGTCGGGATTGCCCTATGCGATCCCCGATGAACTGAAGGGCGGCATGAACCTCGGATTCATGTTCCTGCCGATCTATCGCGGCTGGGTGGTGGTGTTTTCGCTCGTGGTGTGCATCGCCACCTGGTATCTGATCGAAAAGACGCGGCTCGGCGCCAATTTGCGCGCCGCCACCGAGAACCCGACGCTGGTGCGGGCCTTCGGCATTAACGTGCCGCGAATGATCACGCTGACCTACGGGCTTGGCGTCGGCCTCGCCGCGCTGGCCGGGGTACTGTCGGCGCCTATCAACCAGGTACGGCCGCTGATGGGCGCCGACCTCATCATCGTCGTGTTCGCGGTGGTGGTGATCGGCGGCATGGGTTCGATCATGGGTTCGATCATCACCGGATTCGCACTCGGCGTGATCGAGGGACTGACGAAATACTTTTATCCCGAAGCCTCCAATACCGTGGTCTTTGTGCTGATGGTGTTGGTGCTGCTGGTGAAGCCGACGGGACTGACGGGACGGGCGACGACATGACAGCGATGACCGACGATACCTTGCCGGCAAGCCCGCGCAGCATCCGCGACGAGATGATTGTGTTCGTCGTGATGGCGACGCTGCTGGCGGCCGTACCGCTGACCGGCATCTATCCGTTCTTCGTCATGCAGGCGCTGTGCTTTGCGCTGCTGGCCTGCGCCTTCAACCTGCTGATCGGCTACGGCGGCCTGCTGTCGTTCGGGCATGCGATGTTTCTGGGCAGCGCCGGCTACTTCACCGCGCATGCGCTGAAGGTCTGGGGGCTGTCGCCCGAGCTTGGAATTTTGATCGGTACCGCCGGCGCGGCCGGGCTGGGCGTCATTACTGGCGTGGTCGCCATTCGCCGGCAGGGCATCTACTTTTCGATGATCACGCTGGCGCTGTCGCAGCTGCTGTATTTCATCTATCTGCAGACCCCCTTCACCCATGGCGAAGACGGCATCCAGGGCATTCCCCAGGGCTACCTGTTCGGAATTTTCAATCTCGCCAAGCCGACAGTGCTTTACTACGTCATCCTCGTGGGATTCCTCGGCGGCTTCCTGCTGATCTATCGCACCATCAACTCGCCGTTCGGCGAGGTCCTGAAGGCGATCCGCGAGAACGAACCGCGGGCGATTTCGCTCGGCTACAAGACCGATCAGTACAAGCTGATGGCCTACATCATTTCCGCGACGATCGCGGGTTTTGCCGGCTCGCTGAAGGTGTTCGTGGCGCAGAACGCCTCGCTCACCGACGTGCACTGGACGATGTCGGGTGAAGTCGTGCTGATGACATTGGTCGGCGGTCTCGGAACGGTATTCGGTCCGGTGGTCGGCGCGTTCGTGATCATCGCCATGCAGCAGTATCTGGCCGGTTTTGGCCAGTGGGTGACGGTGATCCAGGGAGTCATCTTCGTCACCTGCGTGCTGACGTTCCGCCGCGGCGTGGTCGGCGAAATCGCGCATTTTTT
>JAYSPJ010000977.1:0-3834 GCA_043722155.1 Bradyrhizobium sp. | reverse complement strand
GCTGTTTGCGATCGCCCGCAACAAGTTGATTGATGCGCTGCGTCGCCGCGGCCGGCGGGTGTTCGTCAACATCGACGATTTCGCCGAGACGCTGCCGGGCGAACCGGCAGCGGAGACCGCGCCCACCAGCGAGGTTGCGGCCCAGCTGCAGTCCCTGCCGGCGCGTCAGCGCGACGTGCTGCGATCGATCGCGGTCGATAGTGCGTCGATCAAGGATACCGCGAAAAAATTCGCAATGAGCGAGGGCGCGGTGCGTGTGGCGCTGCATCGCGGGCTTGCCAGCCTCACCGCCAAACTACGGGAACAATGAGAATGGAGACCGATCAGCTCATTCGTACCCTGGCCGCCGATAACGCCCACCGCGCGCGGCCGGTCGGGTTCGTGCTGGCGCTGGCGCTATTGTCGGCGGCACCGGTTTCGGTCGCGATTTTCCTGGCCGAACTGGGCGTCAGGCCGGATGTCATGACCGCGATGCGCAATCCGCTTTTCGATCTGAAGTTTGCGGTGACGCTGGCGCTGGCGATCGCGGCGATCGCCATCAGCCTGCATCTGTCGCGGCCGGAAGCCTCGCTGCGGGGCTGGGTGTGGCTGCTGCTGATTCCGACCGGACTTCTGGTCGCGGGGATCGGCGGCGAGATGATGATGCCGCAGCGGCTGCCCGTGATGACGCGATGGATGGGCAACAACGCGTGGATCTGCCTGACCTCGATCCCGTTGATGTCGCTGCCGCTGCTGGCTGCGGCGCTGGTCGGCTTGCGTCACGGCGCCCCGACACGACCCGCAATCGCCGGCGCGCTAGCCGGGCTGCTGTCGGCGGGCCTGGCGGCAACGCTCTACGCCTCGCACTGCACCGACGATTCGCCGCTGTTCGTGGCGACCTGGTACACGCTTGCTGCCGCATTGGTCACCGCCATCGGCGCGCTGGCGGGATCGAGGGTGCTGCGGTTCTAATACAGCTGAATTTCTACGCCGCCGGTGCCGCGGTCTGCTGCATGCGGTGGAAGCGCAGGACCTGCTGTGCGGTCGAGGACCGCAACCGTTCGTAGGTGGCCTTGCAAGCCCCGAGATCGGTCGGCTCCATCCCTGAGAGTTTGTCGCGCATGTTGATGATCGCCTTCACGGTCGACCACGACATCGCCCCGACCTTGGCCAGGATCATGACGCCCTCGGCGCGGGTTTCCAGCATCATGTTCTCGGCAATCGACACCGGTACGTTGGCGAGGGCGGCGAGCGCCGCGTTGGCCTCGTCGAATTTGCCGGCCTCGGCGAACGCCGTCACCTGGAATTCGTCGAGCCGGCCGTCCTCGTAGAGCGATTTGACCAGCGCGTGGGCGATGGCGGTCTCCCTGGTGATCGCCACGGATGCGGAGCGCGCCAGCCGTGTCGCTTCGCGCACGGCGGTCGGCACATCCGCGGCCTGCTTCGGATGGGCGGCCTCGAGGCGCTCCCGCACCGTGGCGGAAGCCTTGGCGATCAGTTTCAAATAGAGGTGCCGCGGGATCGTCGGACGCATGCCGAGGCAGGTTGCGAGATTGTCGTCGCCCTCGGCGCGGTCGACCAGCCGGGTGAAGCCACGCTCGGAAAATTCAGCGCCGGGATTGTTGACGGTGCTCTGGATCACCTCGTCACTGCCGCGCAACACCAATACGTCGGTCACCGCGCCGCTCAGCACCCGCCGCAGTGAAATCGCCAGCAAATGCGCCTGGCTCTTGTTGCGCGCGGTCTCGATCAGGTCCTCGTCGTCGAGGCGCTCCGATCTCGACAGCACCGGAGCCGCGACCTCGATCAGATCGTCGAACGCCAGCGCGCGGATGGTTTGCGGCGGCGCGGTGTCGATCGGGGCCAGGCGATTGGCGAGCAGCGTCCTGGCGGAAGTCTCGATGTGGACCATCAGGCACTGGAAGACGTCGTCGAACAGCCCGACCTGTTCGTCAGAATAATCCACCGCGCCGTTGATGAAGAGATCGGTGACCCGGCGCAGGGTCTCGACCCGGCGCGCAACGGTGCCATGCGCGAGCGTGGTCTGCAACTCGTCGAGCAGACTTTCGGTAGTGACGGCGGACTTCGAACTCATGACTCTATCCTGGAGCATTCGGAAGTTTTTAGGCCGGCGACGATTTCTTCGTCGTCCGGAAACGGAAATTGTCGGATCAGGCGCTGGCGATGCGATTGCGTCCCCGTGCCTTGGCTGCGTAAAGCGCGCTGTCGGCGCGCGCGAGAATGGTGTCGGGCGTTTCAGCCGGTTTCAGCGTCGCGACGCCGGCCGAAATCGTTACCTGCATGCCGGGTGAGAATGCGCTCCAGTCGAGATCGGCGATGATCGCGCGCAGCCGTTCGAGGATGCGTGCGGCGGCTTCATCAGGCGTGTCGGGGAGCACCAGCAGGAATTCTTCGCCGCCATAGCGGCCGAACTTGTCGATGGCGCGGAGGTTCGCGAACACGGTAATGGCGAATGTCCGGAGCACCTCGTCGCCGGTGGGGTGGCCGTAGGCGTCGTTGATGCGCTTGAACCAGTCGAGATCGATCAGGGCGATCGAGCACGGCGTCTTGCTGCGGTGGGCGCGGACAATCTCGTCGTCCAGCATCCGCATGATGCAGCGGCGGTTGAACGATCCGGTCAGTTCGTCGAGCTCGGCGAGTTCTTCGATGCGCTTGTAGGCTTCTTTCAGTTCCACGCCGCTCTTGTAGAGCGAATGGCGCATCGCGCTGGAGAAGATCCCGATGAACATGCAGCGCCCGATGGTCAGGATGAACACCGTCATAGTGGCGAATCGCTCGATATAGCTGCCGTGCGGCATTGCAATCGGCTTGTCGGTCAACAGAAACAGCCCGGCGAGGCCGAATGCCATCGCGGTCCAGACGATCGCCGTTTGTTGCGGAGTCGAGCGCAGCGAGCTGAAACTGAACACCACGAACAGGGTGCACAGGAACATCACGCCGACTTCCGGTGCGATCCAAGTGAAGGCCAGCATGATCATCATGTTGATGATCGACTGCGGCGCGACGAGGTAGTGATCCTCGAAGCGCTCGTTGATTCCCATTTCCGAGAGCGCGATGGAGCAGCCGACGGTGATGAGGCCGCAGATGACGAATGCCGGGCCGATGGTGGCTGGTATCGTGCCGGCATAGGCGTAGATCAGCAGGAGCAAGGCATCGACGACATAGCTGGCGCCGATCATGACCTGAATCTGGCGGCGCTGCCTGGCCCGACGCGCCAGCGACTTCGCCGTGGGCTTGGGGCCTACGCCTTCCAGTTCGGCCGCAATCGGATTCAGGAACGAGGACGCAGCGGTGCCCATAATCTTCGCCATTGACGGAACTAAAGTCTCGGAAATCTAAGTGGGAAAGCCTTTAGGTTTGGTATCTTCGGAGCCGAATCTGGGTTCTCTGGAGTCGCTGTTGTCCTTGTTTCGCAAGGGAATTTGGCTGAAACCGGATACCGTGGCGCGATCCGGCTAAAGCCTTGAAAATACCGGTTGCCGTGGAAACGGTAAGCAAGTGCTGCTTTGCCGACAAAGCCTTGGTAAGGTCCGCGGCAGGCGGCCACGGGTGTGAAGAAAGTATTTCTGTATTATGATACCAATTTTTCGTTTGCGCCTGCGAGTGTGGGATAGATCACACATGAAATCGAGGACTAGCGATAAATTGAAGAATCTTGCCTTTCCCATCGAACCATCCGTCGACCCAATCCGACCAACTTTGCGAGACGGCCATTGACTGCGACACAGGCGGCTGCGGACGATGTCCTGATCGCTCGGATCGCTCAAGGCGACCGGCTCGCCATGCAGGTGCTGTACGGAAGGCACCATGTCAGGGTGTTCCGCTTCGGGCTTC
>JAYSPJ010000976.1:0-6233 GCA_043722155.1 Bradyrhizobium sp. | reverse complement strand
CCAGCGCTCGATTTCCTCCGGCAGGAACCTGGTCAGGTATTCCGGCGTGCGCTGCTCCGGCGCCACGATGGAAAGTCCGAGCGCTTCCAGCTTCTCGCGCAGATCGGGTCGCGCCATCATGTCCCCCAGCGCCTTGTTCATCTTGCGGACGATCGGCTGCGGAGTCCCCTTCGGAAAGAAGAAGCCGTTCCAGACCGTGGCCTCGACGCCCTGCAGGCCCTGTTCACCCGTGGTCGCCAGCCCGGCAATGATCGGCACGCGCTTCGGCGACATCACGGCGATGCCCTTGACGGTATCGCCCTTGACCTGTGCGGCTCCGGTTTGAATGGTGTCGCACATGTAATCGATGCGGCCCCCGATCAGCTCCTGCATCGCCGGACCTGCGCCACGGTAGGGGATGTGCGTGATATCGACGCCGATCGCCATGTTGAGCAGCGCGCAGGGCAGGTGCGTGCCGGAGCCGACCCCGGCCGAGCCATACTGCATCTTGCTCTGGTTGGCCTTCGCGTAGGCGACGAATTCCTGCAGGTTGTTCACCGGCAGATCGTTGCGGACCACCAGAATCCGCGGCGATTCCGAAACCAGCCCAACCGGTTCGAAATCATTGGCGGCGTCATAAGGCGGCTTCTTGTAGAGCGATTGGCTGTATGCGTGCGTGCCCGTGTTGCCGATCAACAACGTGTACCCGTCGGGTGCTGCCTTGGCGACACGGGCGCTGCCGACCGTGCCGGCCGCGGCGCCAATGTTCTCCACGATGACCGTTTGCCCCAGCGCTTCGCCAAGGGCCGCCGCCTGCAGGCGCGCACTGGCGTCAATGCCGCCGCCGGCCGCGAACGGGACGACAAGGGTGATGGTCTTGGCAGGCCACTCCTGTGCGGTGGCCGTCGTCGTGACGGCGGCAAGCGCGAACGCGGCGGCAGCGATCGCTTTTGACATGGCCGCTGATATCGCCGCGACGGTCACGGCCCCGCCCGGGACGCCGCGAGGTGACAATGGTGCCATGACATTCTCCAGAGCCGGGTTGGACCCTCAGCCGGAAAGCTGAATTGGAGGTTTGGATCGTATCAGGGCTGTCAGGTCCTGGGGAGCCATCAAGAACGGACCGGTGAAACAAGCCTGCAGCGTGGATCAACCGCTGGCCGAGGCTTGCGCAACACTCCTGGGCCGGGCTTCGATCGCCATTCGTATTTCCCTGGCGCTCATGAGCGCCCGCCGGATATTTTTGTCTTCCGAACCGGTATCGAATGTAATCAGGCGGCTGCAGTGCTGGCAGTTGGCTTGAAACCCGTCGCGGACTTTTTGTGCACGCTCCCGGAACACCTGCGAGCATTCAGTCTGCAACGAGTTTCGGGTTCTGCGATCGGGATTGCTGGCTACCCCAGTCGCTGATCCCGCGCGTCCTCGGTGGTTTCGCTGGCCGCCTTGGCGGCCGCCTTCGCCGCGCCCTTGCGGCTGGAAATCTCGACCGCGCTGCGGCCGGAGATCTCGTGTCCGGCATCGTCGGGCATCTGCCAGAAGAAGTACGCCGAAATCGCCGAAATGATCGCGACCACGATGAAGGCCGGTCCGAAATCGACCGCGCTCAGTTCGGTCACGTGGCGCATCAGCATGGTGGATTCCACGCAGAAGGCGCCGATGGCGACGCCGGCCGAAATCGCCAGTTGCTGGTTGACACTGACCAGCGTGGTGGCCCGGCTCATCTGCGCCGGCTCGACCTCGGCATAGGCCACGGTGTTGATGGCGGTGAACTGCAGCGAGCGGAAGAAGCCGCCGACCACCAGGATGATCATGATCAGCAGCAGCGGCGTCGTCACCGTGAACAGCGCGCAGGCAGCGAGGAAAACCGAACTGACGACGGCGTTGATGGTCATCAGGTTGCGGAACCCGAAGGTGCGGATGATCCTCGCCGCCAGCGTCTTCATGCCCATGGCGCCGACCGCCGATGCAAACGTCACCAGTCCCGAGCGGAACGGTGACATGCCGAACCCGACCTGCATCAGGAGCGGCAACAGAAACGGCAGCGCGCCGATGCCGAGGCGAAACAGGAAGCCGCCAATGATGCTGGCGCGCAGCGTCGGCAGCCGCATCAGCGTGAAATCCAGCACCGGCGAGGCGGTTCGCCTGGCATGCATGACGTAGAGCGTCATCGAAATCGTGCCGATCCCGACCAGGGCTGCGACCACCGTCCACGGCAACAGGTTGAGCCCGGCGACCGAGAGTCCGAAGGCGATGCCGCCGAGACCGACCCCCGCCAGCACCAGTCCGTAAAGGTCAAAACGCTCGGGAGTCTCGCTGCGGATCGGGTCGATGTAGCGCAGCGCCATGACAATGCCGAGCAGGCCGATCGGAATGTTGATCAGGAAGATCCAGTGCCAGGAAAAATAGGTCGTGATGAAACCGCCGAGCGGCGGGCCGATCACCGGGCCGATCAGCGCCGGCACCGTGACCCAGGCCATCGCATTGACCAGCTGGCTCTTGTCGATCGAGCGCAGCAGCACCAGCCGCCCGACCGGCGTCATCATCGCGCCGCCGATGCCCTGCAGGATGCGCGCGATCACGAAATGCGTGACGGAAGAGGACAGTGCGCAGCCGATCGATCCCACCATGAACACCGCGATCGCGACCGAGAACACCAGGCGTGCCCCAAAACGGTCCGCGGTCCAGCCGCTCGCCGGAATGAACACCGCGAGCGACAGCAGGTATGAGGTGATGGCGAGCTTCAGGGTCAGCGGGCTGCTGCCGATGTCCGCCGCGATCGCCGGCAGCGAGGTCGCGATCACGGTGGAATCCATGTTCTCCATGAACAGCGCGGTGGCCACGATGAGCGGGATCAGGCGTTCTTTGGTCATCGGGATCACGGGGAGGGATGGAGAAAGGAGGGCGGACGGCTGTAACATTGCGGCGAGCGCGGGACCATTGCGGAACGCGCAAAACCACCTAAATCCTGCGTGACCATGCTGCTGCGTGATCACGCTGCCGGAGATCCGACGATGATCTATGTCCTCGCTGCCTTACTGCCACCGCTCGGGCTGCTGCTCAACGGGCAGCCGTTTCCGGCGGTCTTCAATCTGGTCCTGATCGTGATTTGCGTGATTTTCGGGCTGATTTTCCCGGTCCTGTTGCTGGTGCCGTCGGCGCATGCGCTGATCGCGGTTCACATGAAGCGCGAGGATCGCCGGCATCGGGAGGTGGTCGAGGCGATCCGGCAGCATGGCCCGCCGCCTGGTTATCCGCGCTAGGGGTAGACCCGCGGGCCACCGCTCACAAAAGCCTGTGCATGGCTGGCAAATGCTTTGATTCGGCGGCCCGCCATGCTATCGACCACCGCCAACCCTGCCGATGGGCTTCGATTCGACGGTGACGCCATGGCGCCGCCGCAGGTCCTGCTCATCCCATAGGTCGTATCGCGGCGAACGAGCCGCCGAAGGAGTTGGTAAATGGCGCTGGTACAGGGACTTCAGGGGATTCGCGAAGCCTATACGTTCGACGACGTGCTTCTGAAACCGGGCCTTTCGGACATCCTGCCCTCCGAGGCCGATATCCGCTCCCACGTCACCCGCGCCATTCCGCTCAACATCCCGATCATCGCTTCCGCGATGGATACCGTCACCGAAGCGCGAATGGCGATCGCCATGGCGCAGGCCGGCGGCATCGGTGTCATCCACCGCAATTTCGACGTCGACGGCCAGGCCGCCCAGGTGCGGCAGGTCAAGAAGTATGAATCCGGCATGGTGGTCAATCCGCTGACCATCGGTCCCGACGCGATGCTGTCGGACGCGATGGCGCTGATGAACGACCACGGGTTCTCCGGCATCCCGGTGGTCACCGGCGCGGCCAAGGGCGTGCCCGGAAAACTGGTCGGCATTCTCACCAACCGCGACGTGCGCTTTGCGACCGACCCGCGCCAGAAGATCTCGGAATTGATGACGCACGAAAACCTCGTCACGGTGCGCGAAGGCGTCAGCCAGGACGAGGCGAAGCGGATGCTGCACAAGCATCGCATCGAAAAACTGCTTGTGGTTGACGACCAGTATCGCTGCGTCGGCCTGATCACCGTGAAGGACATGGAAAAGGCGGTCGCGCATCCGCTGGCCTGCAAGGATGCGCAGGGCCGCTTGCGCGTCGCCGCTGCGACCACGGTCGGCGAGGGCGGTTTCGAGCGCACCGAGCGGCTGATCGATGCCGGGGTCGATATCATCGTGGTGGACACCGCGCACGGTCACTCCTCGCGGGTGCTGGAGGCCGTCAATCGCATCAAGCGGCTCTCCAATGCCGTGCAGGTGATCGCCGGCAACATCGCCACCATGGAGGGCGCGCAGGCGCTGATCGACGCCGGCGCCGACGCCATCAAGGTCGGCATCGGTCCGGGTTCGATCTGCACCACCCGCATCGTCGCCGGCGTCGGCGTGCCGCAACTGACCGCGATCATGGATGCGGTCGAAGCCGCCAAGAAAGCCAATGTGCCCGTGATCGCCGATGGCGGCATCAAATATTCCGGCGATCTTGCCAAAGCGCTCGCCGCCGGCGCCGACATTGCCATGGTCGGCTCGCTGCTGGCCGGCACCGACGAGACGCCGGGCGAAGTGTTTCTGTGGCAGGGCCGTTCCTACAAGGCCTATCGCGGCATGGGCTCGGTGGGCGCGATGGCGCGCGGTTCCGCCGACCGCTACTTCCAGCAGGACATCAAGGACACCCTCAAGCTGGTGCCGGAAGGCATCGAGGGTCAGGTGCCCTACAAGGGCCCGGTCGGCAACGTCATGCATCAGCTGGCCGGCGGCCTGCGCGCGGCGATGGGATATGTCGGCGCGCGAAACCTCGCCGAGTTCCATGCCAAGGCCCAATTCGTGCGCATCACCGGGGCTGGCCTGCGCGAAAGCCACGTCCACGACGTCACCATCACGCGTGAAAGCCCGAATTACCCCGGCGGGGTCTAGTTATCAGGCCTAAATAGACCACCACAAATCAGGCGAAACGCGGTACTATGTAAACTGTGGACGGCTGCGCTGCCCAGGTCTTCAGAGTCTGGATCCAGGCTCGGGATCGCGGTGTGGTTCCTGGAAGTTCATCTCGACATAATTCAGAAAAGAAGTTGGTCACTATGGTTGATTGGTCGGATGACAGGATTGCCGCGCTTTCAGATCAGGATCTGAAGAATCTGCTTGTCAATGCGGAGCGCAAATCCGTCGCCGAGGTCATCGCGCAATGCAAGGCCGAGATGGAAAAGCGCGATGCCGCAAAACCCCGCAAGGCCTCGAAGCCGCGCACCGAGCTGAAGGAGTTCGAGCACGACATGTCCGGGCAGCTGGCAACGGTCGGCAAGGAGATGGCCGGGAAGTACGACCTATCGGAAGAGACCGCCAAAGCCAAATCGGTCGGCGTGAAGGGCTTCAAGTCGCACAAGCTGCTGGACGCCAAGGGCTACGCGAAACTGGGCGGCATGCAGCGCGACGGTTCGGTCGCGATTGACCGCTATATTTCCTACCGGCGCGGCAAGGACATCGTGTCGCTGAGCGTTTTCCTGCTCAAGGATCAGCCGGTCGAAGCGCATGAGTTTCACGTGATCGCACCGAAGGCCCTGCTCGACGGCGCCAGGCCGGTAGCCGAGATCCGCCCGACCGCGACCGAGGCGCAGAAGCAGTCCGCCGACAGCGGACTCGCATTCAAGGATTTGCCGAGCGCGGCTGCCGCGTTCGACGCGGCGCTGGCGAAAATCACCGCTTAACTTGCAACCGTCATTCCGGGGCGATGCGAAGCATCGAACCCGGAATCTCGAGGTTCCGGGTCTGGTGCTGACGCACCATCCCGGAATGACGAAATCAAAAAAGTCGGAGGAAACAACCATGTCTCAATCTGCAAAGCGCGTCGTTCTCGTCTCCCGCCCGGTCGGCGAGCCCAAGGCGTCGGACTTCCGCGTCGAGAATATCGCGATACCGACACCGGGCACAGGCGAGGTCCTGCTGCGCACCATCTGGCTGTCGCTCGATCCCTATATGCGCGGCCGCATGGCCGACGGCCCGTCCTATGCGGCGCCGGTGCCGATCGGCGGCGTGATGGAGGGCGGCACCGTGAGCGAGGTGATCGCCTCGAATAATCCCGCCTTCGCTGCCGGCGACATCGTGCTGTCACGGGCCGGTTGGCAGACCCACGCGCTCTCCGACGGCAAGGGACTGAACAAGATCGATCCGAAACTCGGCTCGATCTCGACCGCGGTGGGCGTGCTCGGCATGCCCGGC
>JAYSPJ010000975.1:0-2638 GCA_043722155.1 Bradyrhizobium sp. | reverse complement strand
TTGCCGGCGACTCCCTTGAAATTCGGATCGGTGTAGATCATGCGCATGATTTCGGCGTCGGATTGCCCGAGCCCCATCCGCCGCGCTTCTTCGTCGAGGGCGGCCTCGGCAATGGTTTGCTGCAGGACCTGGCGATCGAGGCCGAAGGCCCGGGCCTGGTCCATCGTCAGCGGGCGGCCGAACTGGCGGCCGAGCTGTTGCAGTTTCTCGGTGTAGAGCTGGCGGAATTGTTCGGTCGAGATCTCGGTCCGGCCGATCTTGGCCAGCGTCGACTGCCCGAATCCCTTGAAGATGTCGGCGATACCCCACACCGCAAAGCTGAGAATCAGCACCCCCATCACGACACTCATGATGGTCTTGCCGAGCCAGTTTGATGAGGCTTTGCGTATTCCTCGAAGCATGGATCCAACTTGTTTGCAGGAGGGAACCGGGTCGCGCCCAAGCGGATTCGGTCGAATTCCGGAAAAGGGCGTCACCGAGTTGATAAAGCATCATAAAGTGGCTGCCGCGCTGTCGCAACCTTGGCGCGGAGGGCCAATTGAAGCGGTCGGTGGCTTGGGGGCCGTAAAACCGCTATTGGAACCGGGCGCTGCGCTCTGCTAGCGCATCCCGGCATTAATATTCGGCAGGAAATCCCGCTATGACCGACGCCATCCGGCCACTGATTGCCGGCAACTGGAAAATGAACGGCCTCCGGGCCTCCACGGCCGAATTCGAGGCCATGCTTGCGGGCGCAGCCCAAGTGGTCAGCAAGGCTGATCTGCTGGTCTGCCCGCCGGCGACGCTGATAGCGGCTTTCGCCGAGACTGCGCGCGGCTCAAAAAACCTCGCGATCGGGGCGCAGGATTGCCACCCCAAGGCGTCGGGCGCCAATACCGGCGACATTTCAGCTGAAATGCTGGCGGATGCCGGCGCCAGCGCCATTATCGTCGGCCATTCCGAACGGCGCGCCGATCACGGCGAGAACGACGTGCTGGTACGGCAGAAGGCCGAAGCGGCCTGGCGCGCCGGTCTCACCGCCATCGTTTGCATCGGCGAGACCCAGCATCAGCGCGATGCCGGCCAAACCCTCGATATCTGCCGGGGCCAGCTCAATATCTCGCTGCCGGACAAGGCCATGGCGGGCAATCTGGTGGTGGCCTATGAACCGGTCTGGGCGATCGGCACCGGGCTCACCCCGACAATTGCAGATGTCGAGCAAATTCATAAGTTTATCCGGGAACTCCTGACCGCGCGATTTAACGCCGAGGGGAAGAAAATGCGGATTCTCTACGGTGGCTCGGTAAAACCCTCGAACGCGAGGGAATTGATGGCAGCCGCCAACGTCAATGGCGCGCTGATCGGCGGCGCCAGCCTGAAAGCAGCCGACTTTCTTGCGATTGCGGGCAGTTATGCCTAACTAGCGACAAGGCGGTGCGGGGGACGAAAATCCCTGCGGGGGTGACAATGCCCCTTGCAATCGTGTAACACCGCGCGACTTCAAACACCGCAAAGCCCGATCTGCAGCCGGATGCCGGCGCTCTTGGTTTGCGACGGAAGGTAGAGATGCAGACTGTCGTTATCGTCATTCACCTCATGATCGTCGCGACGTTGATCGGCGCGGTGCTGTTGCAGAAATCCGAAGGCGGTGGCCTCGGCGTCGGCGGCGGCGCCGGCTTCATGTCGAGCCGCGGCACCGCCAACCTGTTGACGCGCACGACGGGGATTCTCGCGGTCGGCTTCTTCCTGACCAGCCTGGTGTTGTCCTGGCTCGCCAGCTACGACCGCAAGCCGAGTTCGATTATCGATGCCAATCCAGCCTCGCAGTCGCAGCCGGCAGGTCCGGCGACGCCGATATCGCCGCCGACCAGCGGCGGCATTCTGGATTCGCTGAAGAAGGCGGACGAGCAGCAGAAACAGTCGGCACCCTCCGGCCCGCAGGCGCCGCGTTCGCAATAAAGCAGGGTGGCCATGCAGGACGGCAGCTTCCGCCCTGCATCAGAAAACCCCATCAACACGCTGACATTTCTCTGGATTTCACGTCACCCACAGCCCAAGCGAAACTTCGCTGGGAACTGCGATTCGTTTTGGCGAATCGGATGGGTAGCCTTAAAGGTTGAGCCCCATGGCGCGGTATATCTTCATCACCGGCGGCGTGGTTTCTTCGCTCGGAAAAGGTCTGGCTTCAGCGGCACTCGGTGCCCTGCTGCAAGCGCGCGGCTACAAGGTTCGGCTGCGTAAACTCGATCCCTACCTCAATCTCGATCCCGGAACGATGTCGCCGTATCAGCACGGCGAAGTGTTCGTGACCGACGACGGCGCCGAGACCGATCTCGATCTCGGCCATTACGAGCGCTTCACCGGCCGTCCCGCCACCAGGGCCGACAACATCACCACCGGCCGCATCTATCAGGACATCCTCACCAAGGAACGGCGCGGCGACTATCTCGGCGCCACCATCCAGGTGATCCCGCACGTCACCAACGCCATCAAGGATTTCATCCTCGACAGCAATGACGCGTATGATTTCGTGCTGTGCAAGATCGGCGGCACCGTCGGTGACATCGAGGGCCTGCCGTTCTTCGAGGCGATCCGCCAGATCAAGAACGATCTGCCGCGCGACCATGCCATCTACATCCATCTGACGCTGCTGCCGTTT
>JAYSPJ010000974.1:0-9855 GCA_043722155.1 Bradyrhizobium sp. | reverse complement strand
CGAGCGCGACGGCATCGTGCGGCGGGTGCCGATGATCATGCTGGCGCAGGGCGCGACCATGCCGTCCCTGAGTTTCGAAATGCTGCGGGTCGCCTCCGGCTCCGGCACGATCCTGACCAAGACCGAAAAGGCCGGCCTGCAGAGCGTCGGCGTCAGCGGTTTCGAGATTCCGACCGATCGCAACGGCCAGGTCTGGGTGCATTTCGCGCGCCGCGATCCGTCGATCTATGTCTCGGCGCTGGATGTGCTCGAAGGCCGCGTCCCGCCCGAGAAAATTGCGCAAAAGCTGGTGCTGGTGGGCACCTCGGCGGTGGGGCTTCTCGACGTCAAGACCACGCCGGTCGATCCCGTGATGCCCGGCGTCGAAATCCATGCCCAGGTGCTGGAAAGCGTGCTGACCCGAACCGTGCTGTCGCAGCCAAATTGGGCCATTGCCGCCGAATTCCTTTTCGCTCTCGTGCTCGGGCTTCTGGTGATCGCGTTTGCGCCGATGTTCGGACCGATCACCCTGGTTGCGGTGGGCACCTTGTTCGCGACGCTGCTGATCGGGACTTCGTGGTATTTCTACACCCAGCACCGGCTGCTGATCGATTTTACCTACCCGCTGGTGTCGACCATGTCGATCTACCTGACCCTCGTGTTCTCGAGCTTCGTCAGGGAGCAGAAGCAGCGGCGGCAGATTCGCTCGGCATTCGGCCAGTATTTATCGCCGGCGCTGATCGAGCAACTGGCGCAGTCGCCGGAGAAACTCGTGCTCGGCGGCGAGGAGCGCGAGATGACGATCATGTTCTCCGACGTCCGCGGCTTCACCACCATCTCGGAGTCGTTCAAGCACGATCCGCAGGGATTGACGGCGCTGATGAACCGGTTCCTGACGCCGCTGACCAACGCCATTCTCGATCGCAAGGGCACCATCGACAAATATATGGGCGACGCCGTCATGGCGTTCTGGAACGCGCCGCTCGACGATCGGGAACACGAGATCAATGCCTGCGAGGCCGCCCTCGACATGCTGGAGCGGATCGACGAACTCAACCAGGCGCGCGAGATCGAGGCGAAGGACGGCGGTCACGCCCATATTCCGATCAATGTCGGCGTCGGCCTGAATACCGGTGTCTGCGTCGTCGGCAATATGGGATCAACCCTGCGCTTCGACTACTCGGTGCTGGGCGACAGCGTCAATTTGGCGTCGCGGCTGGAGGGGCAGTCCAAGGAGTACGGATTTCCGATCATCATCGGCTCGAAGACCGCGATGGCGGTCAAGGACCGGTTTGCAATTCTCGAACTCGATTTCATCATGGTCAAGGGCAAGAAGGAGCCCGAGGTGATCTATGCCATCGCCGGCCGCGAGGACACCGCGCAATCCGAAGGTTTCCAGAGATTGCGCAACCTGACCATCGAGATGCTGGCGTGCTATCGCAATCGCGACTGGGACGGCGCGCTGATGGCTATCGGGCGCGGCCGCAAGACCGACGACGGACATGCGCTGGAATATCTGTACAGATTGTACGAGACGCGAATTCTCGGCTATCGGGAGAATCCACCGCCGCATGACTGGAACGGCGCGTTTGCGTTGCTGACGAAATAGCGCCAGGGCAACGGTGGCGCAACTTCGTCATTGCGAGGAACAAAGCGACGAAGAAATCCAGTCTTGTTGAGGCATGGATTGCTTCGCGGAGCCTGTCATCGGGCGCGCATTCGCGCGACCCGTTGGCTCGCAATGACGGTTTCGAGGCCGGTTATGTTGGCTGCGGTTTCAGCCAGCTCCGCCTCACTCCAGCCCGATCGTCGTCAGATCCTGAAACCAGTGCTGCGCCTGCACGAATTTCTTCACCTTGGGCGACAGCGCGTGCGGATTGGTGTCGTGCACCACCCACACCAGCGTGGCATCGTCCACGATTTGCGCGTGCGCCTGCGCCAGCAATTCATCCTGCTTGGCGACGTCGAACGTCTGCTTGGCCTCGTCGATCAGCGCATCGACCTTCGGATTCTTGTAGCCGCCCCAGTTGACGCCGACCGGCGCGATCTGGCCGGAGTGGAAGAAGCGCACGATGGCGTAGAGCGGGTCCGAGGTCACATAGGCGATGTTGTTGGAGGTGATGCCGGCGTTCATTTCGTCTGCCGCGCCCTTGCGCCAGGCCGTATATAACGTCTCGAGCTCGACCACCTTGAAGTCGATATCGATGCCGATTTCCTTGAAGCTCTGCTGCAGGAATTCGTTCATCGGCAGCGACAGCATTTGCCCTGTGCCGCCTTGCGCGATGACGAAGGTGGTCTTCAGCGGCTTCTCCTTGGAGTAGCCGGCTTCCTGCACCAGCTTCTTCGCCGCCGCCAGATCGTATTTGAGCTCGAAGGCCGGCTTGCCGAACCACGGGCTCGACGGATCGACCTGGCCCTTGGCGGGTTTGGCCAGACCATTCATCAATCCGACCACCGCGTCGCGGTCGATCGCCAGGTTGAGCGCCTTGCGCAGGCGGATGTCGGTCCAGGGCGAGCCCGGCAGCACGCTGAGATGATAATTCCAGACGTGCGGGGTGATGTTGTCGACGATCCGCATCCCCGCGGATTTCAGTTGCGGCACCGCATCCGGCGCCGGCGTTTCGATCAGGTCGACCTGTCCCGCCAGCAGCGCGTTGGTGCGCGTCAACGCTTCCGGCATCGGGATCAGGACGAGCTTGTCGACCTTCGGAAGCCGCTTCTTGTTCCAGTAGTCCGCATTCTTCGAGAGTTCGGCGAGTTCGCGCGGCACAAGTTTAGTCAGTTTGAACGGTCCGGTGCCCGAAGGCGAGGCAGCAAACTTGTCCCAGTCCTTGCCGAGCTTTTCGTACTGCGCCGGGCTGGAGACGAGGAACCAGAGCATCTGGTAGGGGAAGAACGAATCGACGGCCTTGGTGGTGATCTCGATGGTGACGTCGTCGACCTTGGCGTAGCTCGCCACCGAGGGCAGGCGGGTCTTGACCTGGGCGCTCTGCCGCTTGTCGAATTGCGGCGCCTTGTCGTTGAGGACCTTGTCGAGATTCCAGATCACCGCATCGGCGTTGAAATCGCTGCCGTCATGGAATTTCACGCCCTGCCGCAGCGTAAATCGCCACTTCTTCTTGTCTGATTCATCGATCTTCCATTCGGTGGCGAGGCCGGGCAGCAGTTTACCGGGTCGCTCCGACACATCCATTTCCCAGGCGACCAGCGGGTCGTAGATCGTATAAGCGCTGAATTGATAGGCACCTGCACCGCGATCGGGCTGCCCGGTGGTCAGTGGAATATCCGCCATCGAGATTCCGTACCGCAGCACGGTCTCGGCTTGCGCCGGCAAGGCCAGCAGACCAGCGCTGACGGCGAGTACCGCGGCAGCAAGAAGCATCGAATTTCGGGTGCGCATGAACTAGGCTCCATTGAGGGGACTCTGATTGTGCAATGCAAACTTGATGCCAGATTGGGCATCCTTGTCCTCCCCGAGGTGGTGCTCACAACGAACTGTGCGTCAAATAGCAATTGGGAGAATAATTGCTTCCCTTGGCATGCGCGTTGCATGAGATTGCATAAGAAATGGTCATCAAAAACGAGAAGGAGTTGCTGGGATGCGTGCCGAAAGATCTTGGAAATACCGGGCTGCCACATTTGCGGTGCTTGGGGTTGGCTTAGCCGCCACACTGCCGCAGTTGGCCCTGGCTCAAACCACCCTGCGCATCGGCATGACCGCCGCCGATATTCCGCGCACGCTGGGCCAGCCCGATCAGGGTTTTGAGGGCAACCGCTTCACGGGCCTCACGATGTATGACGGCCTGACGATGTGGGACCTCTCCTCCGCCGACAAGCCGAGCGTCGTGATTCCGGGGCTCGCGACCGAATGGAAGGTCGACGAGTCCGACAAGAAGAAGTGGACCTTCAAGCTTCGTCCCGGCGTCACCTTCCACGACGGCTCGCCGTTCAACGCCGACGCCGTGGTCTGGAACGTCGAAAAGGTGCTCAAGCAGGATGCACCGCAGTTCGATCCGAGCCAGGTCGGCGTCACCGCGTCGCGGATGCCGACACTGGCTTCGGCCCGCAAGATCGACGACATGACGGTGGAACTGACCACCAAGGAGCCGGACAGCTTCCTGCCGATCAACCTCACCAATCTGTTCATGGCGAGCCCCGCGAAATGGCAGAAGCTGCTCGAGACGGCGGAAGGCGCCGACGCCAAGGCGAAATCTCAGGCCGCATGGGCCGGGTTCGCACGGGACGCCTCCGGCACGGGGCCGTGGAAGATGTCGAAGTTCACGCCGCGCGAGCGGCTTGAGCTGGTGAAGAATGAGAACTACTGGGACAAGGCGCGTGTCCCCAAGGTCGACAAGATGCTGCTCTTGCCGATGCCCGAGGCCAATGCCCGCACCGCGGCCTTGCTCTCCGGCCAGGTCGACTGGATCGAGGCCCCGGCGCCGGACGCGGTGAAGGAAATCAAGCAGCGCGGCTTCCAGCTCCAGTCGAACGAGTCGCCGCATGTCTGGCCGTGGCAATTCTCGCGCGTCGAGGGCTCGCCATGGAACGACATTCGCGTTCGCAAGGCCGCCAATCTCTGCATCGATCGCGAAGGCCTGAGGGACGGCCTGCTCGCCGGCCTGATGGTGCCGGCGACCGGCACCTTCGAGCCGGGGCATCCCTGGCGCGGCAACCCGACCTTCCAGATCAAGTATGACAAGTCGGCGGCGCAGAAGCTGATGCAGGAGGCCGGCTTCGGCCCGGCCAAGAAGCTGTCGGTCAAGGTCCAGACCTCGGCCTCGGGGTCCGGCCAGATGCAGCCGCTGCCGATGAACGAGTATCTGCAGCAGGCGCTGGCCGAATGCTATTTCGACGTCCAGCTCGACGTCATCGAATGGAACACGCTGTTCACCAACTGGCGGCGCGGCACCAAGGATCCGTCCGCCAACGGCGCTAACGCCACCAACGTGACCTATGCGGCGATGGATCCGTTCTTCGCGCTGGTGCGCTTCCTGCAGTCCTCGATGGCGCCGCCGGTCTCGAATAATTGGGGTTTCATTAATAATCCCAAGTTCGACGAACTGGTGACGAAGGCGCGCCAGACCTTCGAGCCGGCCGCGCGCGATGCGGCGCTGGCCGAACTGCATGCGGCTTCGGTCGACGACGCGGCGTTCCTCTATGTCGCCCACGACGTCTCCCCCCGCGCCATGAGCCCCAAGGTAAAGGGCTTCGTGCAGCCGAAGAGCTGGTTCGTGGATTTCTCGCCGATCTCGATGACGCCGTAGCGTGCATTTGCGTGCGACGGCAAAGCTCCTCTTCACCTCTCCCCTTGTGGGAGAGGTCGCTTTCGATGCGAAGCATCGCAGGCAGGTGAGGGGTTTCCATCGTTAGACCGTAACCCCTCACCCATCGCCTCACTTCGTGAGGCGCCACCCTCTCCCACAAGGGGAGAGGGAAAGAAGACCGAAGGTCATAAGTGCTCGTCTATATTGCCCGCCGCATCGTCTACGTGATCCCGATCGTCGTCAGCGTGGCGCTGGTGTGCTTTCTTTTGGTGCACATCACGCCCGGCGATCCCCTGGTGGCGATCCTGCCCGCCGACGCGTCGCAGGAGCTGGCGGCGCAATTGCGCATTGCCTACGGCTTCGATCGTCCGCTGCCGGTGCAGTTTGGCTTGTGGCTGTGGAAGGCGCTCCATGGCGATCTCGGTCATTCGATCGCCACCGGACGCCCGGTGCTGACCGAAGTCTTGCGCGCGGTCAGCAATACCGTGACCCTGGCGGTCGCGGCCGCGCTGATCGGCTTCACGCTCGGATTGTTCTTTGGCCTCGTCGCCGGCTATTTCCGCGACACCTGGATCGACAAGGTCGCGACCTCGATCGCGATCGCCGGCGTCTCGGTGCCGCATTACTGGCTCGGCATGGTGCTGGTGATCATCTTCTCGGTGCAGCTCAACTGGTTGCCCGCGGTCGGCGCCGGCCCCGGCGGCTCCGGCGCCTGGGGCTGGGACTGGGAGCACATCCGCTATCTGATCCTGCCCGCGATCACCACGTCGGTGATTCCGATGGGCATCGTCACCCGCACCGTGCGGGCGCTGACCGGCGATATCCTTTCGCAGGATTTCGTCGAGGCCCTGCGCGCCAAGGGGTTGCGCGAAACCCATGTGTTCCGCCACGTCATCAAGAACGCCGCGCCGACCGCGATGGCGGTGATGGGCCTGCAGCTCGGCTACATGCTCGGCGGCTCGATCCTGATCGAAACCGTGTTCTCGTGGCCGGGCTCGGGGCTGTTGCTGAATTCCGCGATTTTCCAGCGCGACCTGCCGCTGCTGCAGGGCACCATCCTGGTGCTGGCGCTGTTCTTCGTGTTCCTCAATCTGATGGTCGATATCGCGCAGGCCGCGATCGACCCGCGTATCAAGCGGAGCTGAAGTCCATGAGCATCCGTCCATGAGCGCGATATCTGACGCAGCCCTGCAGGCCGCACCCGCCACCAGGGCGCGGGGCTACTGGGCGACGGTCGGCCGTCGCATCGTGCGCGACAAGGTCAGCATGGTCTGCGCCGTTGTTCTGCTGTTGATTTTCCTTTCGGCCGTATTCGCGCCGTGGCTGGGCCTGGCCGATCCCTATCAGGGCTCGATGATCCGCCGGCTCCGCCATATCGGTACGCCGAATTATCCGCTCGGCACCGACGAGCTCGGCCGCGACATGCTGGCGCGCCTGATCTATGGCGGGCGGCTGTCGCTGCTGGTCGGCATCTTGCCCGTGATCCTCGCCTTTATGATCGGGACCTCGCTTGGTCTGGTCGCCGGTTATGTCGGCGGCAAGATCAACACCGCGATCATGCGCACCATCGACGTGTTCTACGCCTTTCCCTCGGTGCTGCTGGCGATCGCGATTTCCGGCGTGCTCGGCGCCGGCATCGTCAACTCCATCGTCTCATTGACGGTGGTGTTCGTGCCGCAGATTACCCGGGTCGCCGAGAGCGTCACCACCGGCGTGCGCAACATGGATTTCGTCGAGGCGGCCCGCGCCTCCGGCGCCGGTCCCTTCACCATCATGCGGGTGCACATGCTCGGCAATGTGCTGGGACCGATCTTCGTCTATGCCACCGGCCTGATCTCGGTGTCGATGATCCTCGCCGCCGGCCTGTCGTTTCTCGGCCTCGGCACCAAACCGCCGGAGCCGGAATGGGGCCTGATGCTGAATACGCTGCGCACCGCGATCTACATCAATCCATGGGTGGCGGCCTTGCCGGGCGCCATGATCTTCGCGGTGTCGATCTGCTTCAACCTGCTCAGCGACGGCATGCGCAGCGCCATGGACATCCGGAACTGAGCATGATGAGGTTAGGTCGAACCGTTGCGACATCGGCGATCCACCTCTCCCCGACGGGGAGAGGTCGGAACGCATCGATAGATGCGTTCCGGGTGAGGGGGGCTCTCTCGTGGGGCCTGAGCCCCTCACCCGGCGCTTCGCGCCGACCTCTCCCAATGGGAGAGGCAAGATGAGTTCGACCGAGACACCCATCGAACTGCTCGAGCCGATCGAGGATGTCGGCGGCGCGGCGCAGCCGCTGCTCCAGGTCAACGGCCTGACCAAGCATTTCCCGGTGCGCGGCGATTTGTTTGCGAAGCGCAAGACCGTGCGCGCGGTCGACGACGTGTCGTTTTCCATCGCCAAGGGCGAAACCGTCGGCATCGTCGGTGAATCCGGCTGCGGCAAGTCGACCACCGCGCGGCTCTTGATGCACCTGATGAAGCGCGATGCCGGCGATATCATCTATGACGGCATGCAGGTCGGGCGCGTGCTGTCGCTGCGCGAGCTTCGCCGCGGCATGCAGATGGTGTTTCAGGACAGCTACGCCTCGCTCAATCCGCGCCTGACCATCGAGGAATCGATCGCCTTCGGCCCCAAGGTACACGGCATGGGCGATGAGGCCTCGCGCGCGCTGGCGCGCGAACTGCTCGGCAAGGTGGGCCTGCGGCCGGAAAATTTCGCCAACCGCTATCCGCACGAGATTTCCGGCGGTCAGCGCCAGCGCGTCAACATCGCCCGCGCGCTGGCGCTGTCGCCGCGCCTGGTGATCCTCGATGAGGCCGTCTCGGCGCTGGACAAGTCGGTCGAGGCGCAGGTGCTCAATCTGCTGGTCGATCTCAAGCGCGAATTCGGGCTGACCTATCTGTTCATCAGCCACGATCTCAACGTGGTGCGCTATATTTCCGACCGCGTGCTGGTGATGTATCTCGGCGAAGTGGTCGAGTTGGGCCCGGTCGACCGGGTGTGGGATGCGCCGGCGCATCCCTATACCAGGGCGCTGCTGGCGGCGATGCCATCCTCCGATCCCGACAATCGCACCGAGACGCCGCCGATCTCGGGCGATCCGCCCAATCCGATCGACCCGCCCCCCGGCTGCCGGTTTCACACCCGTTGCCCGTTCGCGGAGCCGCTCTGCGCAAATGCCACACCAAAACTCACCGCGCTCGATACAATGGGTCATGAAGCGGCGTGCTACATGGCCATATCAGGGTCTGGGCACAGCCGAGCACCGGCAAAGGGAGCGGACGCGACATGACAAAACCCACGGCGAAAGAGATCAAGGCGATGGCCGACGCCACGGGCGTGCCCGTCGATGCCGATGTAGCGGCGCGTATCGCCCATTCGATCGGCCCGGCGTACGAAGGTTTTGCGGCGGTAGGCGGCACGCTGCCGTTCGATCTGGAACCCGCGGGCTTCCTGCTCGTGCAAGCGGCAAAGGTTTCCAAATGAGCACCGAACCCGCCCTGATGTCGCTGACCTCGGTCGCAAAGGCGATCGCGCAGAAGAAATTCTCGTCGCGCGAGGTGACAATATCCTGTCTCGACCGGATCGCGCAGTGGCAGCCGCGTCTCAATGCCTTCATGGCGATCGAAGCCGAGGAGGCACTGGCTGCGGCCGATGCCGCCGACGCGGCGCTGGCGAAGGACAGCCATCGCGGTGCACTGCATGGCGTGCCGCTGGCGCATAAGGATATGTACTACGATGCCGGCCACGTCGTTACCTGCGGTTCGAAAATTCGCCGCGATTTCGTCGCCACTACGACCTCGACGGCGCTGCAACGGCTGAAGGACGCCGGCACGATTCGGCTGGGCTCGCTGCAGATGGTGGAGTTCGCCTATGGGCCGACCGGCCACAACGTGCATTACGGCGCGGTGCATAACCCCTGGGCACTCGATCGCATCACCGGCGGCTCGTCGTCGGGGTCGGGATCGGCTGTCGCGGCACGGCTGACCTTTGCGGCATTGGGCTCGGATACCGGCGGTTCGATCCGGTTACCGGCGCATTTCTGCGGCGTCACCGGTTTGAAAACTACGGTGGGGCGGATCAGCCGGGCCGGCGCGATGCCGCTGTCGCAGTCGCTCGACACCGTCGGCCCGCTCGCCCGCAGCGCCGAGGATTGCGCATTACTGCTCGGCCTGATGGCGGGTGCGGACCCGGAAGACCCCACCGCGATCGCCGGACCGTTGCCGGATTACATGGCCGCGACGCGGGAACCGATAAAGGGCCTGACCATCGGCGTGCCCACCGCCTTTTACGTCGACGATCTCGATCCCGAAGTGGCGCGCATCCTCGACGAGACGCTGGCTGTGCTCAAGCGTGAGGGCGCCAATATCGTTCAGGTCGAATTGCCGGAGCAGCGCCAGCTCACGGCGGCGTGCCAGTTCGTGCTCGCTACCGAAGCCGCCGCGTTTCACAAGCGCTGGATGATCGAACGATCAGGAGATTACGGCCCGCAGGTGCTGATGCGGCTGCAGAACGGGCTGGCGATTTCAGGCGTATCCTATCTCGAGGCGATGCGCTGGCGCGGTCCGGCGCTGGCGGCGCACAATGCCGCGGTCGCCGGCGTCGATGCCGTGAT
>JAYSPJ010000973.1:0-5830 GCA_043722155.1 Bradyrhizobium sp. | reverse complement strand
CGGCATGGTCAGCTCCAGGGGTCGCATCTGTCGAAGACCGCTTGACGATCGGCTGATCGTGAATGGCGAAACGGCATGCCGTCCGTGGCGGTGTGTGCTTTTCAGTTAGAGCGTCCGGATGGCTGTGTCTGGCGGATAATGATGCATTGGCGAGGTGGCTTAGCCTCGCCAAATTGTGAAACTGCGGCGACGGGACTGGATTTCTCGCGCCCAATCGCTTCGCAGGTGAACAGGTTTACGTCACCAACTGGTGGGTCACTATGCAAATTCCGGAAATAGGCGGGAATCTGGGCCGTGGGTTGTCGCGTCGTTCGTTCATCCGCGGCTCCGGTTACGGTCCCAGACGCTCACGCCCTCAAAGATCTGCCTGGAGCGGTAGGAAAGCGCGATGTCACGGACGTCGGAAGACAGCGCAAAAAAATAAGAATTGACACGAAGAGCCGGCCTTGACTTGATTTCCGTCAACAAGGTGAAAATTGTCACACTAGCCGACAAGCAAAAGCAAAGCGTCAATCCGAACGCCGCGATCGCGAGAACCACGAGTGAATACGGACAGGAATGAAAGAGCCCGCCAACTTCTGGGGTGGGCTCAGTCGATTTTGGCTGCAGCGGAGGCAAGTTCAGCCTCTGCAAGCTTTACGGCTGCGGCTGCTTTCATTCGCTTGGGATTTTCCAATGGAAGGTCCCTCAGTTCTCTGAGAGCCGCTCGTGTTTTTCCGAGCTTTTGGTGCGCGGCACTCCACTCATCCCAAGCTTGATCATCTTCGGCGGCCATTGGCTTTCCCTTAGATTAGGACACCGCAATGTGGAACTTAGGACACCTGGGGTCAAATATGGACAACACGACAGCCTGGAGTCCTGCATGAATTCGCTCGCGAGCCCAAGCTTCAGCAGCATTGGTGATTGTCATGTCGAACTCGACGAATAGTACAATTGCTAGTTTGACCGAAGCCAAGGCCGCATCCGCTGACTCCCTATTCTGCCCGGAGATCTTCTGCGCCGACAGACAATCGGTCGTCGACGGCTTTCACTCCCGGCGCAGACCACGCGGCAATCTCAACAGCATGCCGTTCATCCCAACTATCGACAAAGCCTTCCAGAAGAACCTTGTTGCCGTCCTGAACCGTGATGCGTATTCCCGTTATTTCTCCTTCAAGACGTCGCCGCAGCGCGTCTTCAATTTTCTTCTTCACGTCCATTGCTTGCACACGAGGTTTGATATCAATATTATTTATAATTCCATGGATGCCGGAGAGCTTTCGAATGTCGTCTTCCGCGGATTGTTTCTGAAAATGCCAATCGACGTCACCCGTTAGCGTCACCCAACCATTTCGCACAAGTACCTGGATCGCCCGATTAGGGATAACACTATCCCAGCCTAGAATGTCGACGACTCGTTTGGCGACATCATCATCAGAAATCTTTTTCTCGAATGGATAGCGCACCTCGATTCCATCAGCGATCGCGCGAACGCCGTTAACCCGTCGCACGGCTGTTGTCGCCGCCTGCTTCTCTGCGAAGCTGGCGACATGTCCGGTCAAGGTCACGATACCCTTATCGACAGCAACTCCGATATGAGTTGCATCCACGCTGGGCTCGTATTCCAGTTCATCAAGGATAATTCGACGCAACAAGACCTCGCTCATGGTCAGCTCCGCTGTTGGAAACAAAACCTATTTTATAGGATCGCTTACGCGCATCATGTTGATCGAAGTCAACAGTAAAGGCATTGTTCACACCATAGAATACCATAGATACGGGCCGGAACCGGCACGCTCATGTCAACATAACCGAGCTGGTAGTGTGCTCTTTTAAATAAGGCAGGCTTTTCCGGGTGGCGCTCGGACACCTCAGACGCGGCCCTTCGGTCCGGGAAGATCGGACCACTTGAGGCCGAGTGCTTCGCACACTTGGCGAACTGAATGCGGGTCGAGTTCGTGCCGCGAACCGACTAGAGACAGTTCAGCAGTCCGTCCCTCGCGGTGGATCGTCACAGTTCCGTGACCTTCTCCGCGTTCCTCGTGCTGCGTATCGAAGCGACACCCCTGTCCGATTAGCCACTTTCGGAACGTTGCGTTTTCCATCAATTCTCTCCACTCAATTAAATGGCTTCCCATGCTTCGAGCACATCAACAATATCGGACATTTCCCAAAGTCGCTCGGTGACGTTTAGCGTCAAAGCTGATGGCCTGTTTTGACTCCGATCAATATGGGGCATCGGTCCGCATGACAGGCTACAATTGCTCGTTTTCACGCAAGGGCGATATCCGTTGAAAGTTTCAGACGTCATGAGAACGCCGGTCGTGAGCGTTGCGCCGGATACCCGTGTGATTGATGCGGTTCGACTTCTCTTCGAAACTAACCGGAGAGGGCTACCGGTCATCGATAACGCTGGAGAACTCGTGGGCATCATATCAGAAGGTGGCTTCCATCATCGCGCCGAACTGGGTACGGATCGGCCGGATCGTCCGTGGTTTAATGCATTCTTCGGTCCAGGCGAGAGCGCCTCAAAGTTCGCCCACACGCATGGACTGCGCGTCGAAGAAGTCATGACCAAAACCGTTATCTGTGTATCCCCCGATAACGGCGTAGCGGACATCGCGGTGCTTCGCATTTGTGCCATGAAACAAACATCGAGCCTCCTTCCGGGACTAGGATTGATCTGCGTCAAGACAGGGCGGCACATCTCATGCCGATCTGAAAAGTCCGCCAAGGGGGAAAGAGCCGAAGACGATGATCGTTCATCCAGGTAAACAGCTGCCCGCGGCGCGAGCATAGGATTGTGTCGTGAGCGTTAGGCCGGTCAGCGCAACGCGAAGACACTGAGCGTGACCGCAAGCGCACGCAAGAGAGGACATTCAAATGCCATCGCAGAACGGCAACGGTGGCCGGAGTAGCCCCTGGGGCAGCGGGGCCAAACCCGGCTCCGATTTTGAGAATCTGGTCCGGCAGGGGCAGGATCGACTCAAGCAGATCATGCCGAGTGGTGGCCCCCGCGGAGCAATCGTCGTTGCCGTCCTCGCCCTAGTCGGCCTAGGCGCGTGGACCGCATACTTCACTGTGCCGAGCGACTCTGTGGCTGTTGTCCAACGCTTCGGTAAGTATCTCAAGGACGTTCCGCCCGGACTGCATTTCAAGCTGCCGCTCGGCATCGATGTCGCCACTATTATTCCCGTCAAACGGCAGTTGAAGCAGGAATTCGGGTTCGCGACTCCGGGTGCTACCGATCCATATCAGACTTCTCGTGACGCAAAACGGGAAACACAGATGGTGACGGGCGACTTGAACGCCGCATTGGTGGAATGGGTGATTCAATACCGCATCTCGGATCCCGTAAAGTTCCTTTTCGACGTTCGGGAACCGAGGGGAACCCTGCGAGATGTTTCCGAATCCGTCATGCGGGAAGTTGTCGGCGATCGCACCGTGGACGAGGTGATTACCATCGGCCGACAGGAGATCGAAGCGGAAGCGCTGACTAAAATGCAGACGCTCTCGACCAAATACGCAATGGGAATCAGCATCGATCAAGTGCAATTGAAGAACATCAATCCGCCTGAGCCGGTGCAGGCGTCGTTCAACGAGGTCAACCAGGCCCAACAGGAAAAAGAAAAGCTAATCAACGAAGCCAGGCGCGATTACAATAAGGTGATCCCGTTGGCCGAGGGCGAGAAGGATCAGCGGATCCGCGAAGCCGACGGCTACCGGCTCAAAAGGATCAATGAAGCGGAAGGCGATGTTGCTCGGTTCAGCGCCTTATTGGCGGAATACATCAAAGCCCCAGTGGTCACCCGCCGCCGGATCTACATCGAGACCCTGCAGGACGTCATGCCGGGCATACGCTCCAAGATCATTGTCGACGAACAGACGCGCAGCATTCTGCCATTGCTGAATCTCGACTCCCAGAAGGGAGAGCGACCATGAATAGGATCAAGCGAGTAGCTATCTTGGCGGTTTTTGGCATCGGAATGCTCGTTCTGATGAGTTCGATTTATACGGTGAGCGAAGTCGAGCAAGCAATTATCACCCAGTTCGGCAAGCCCGTCGGCGCTCCCGTGACTGCCGCCGGTCTGAAGCTCAAGGTGCCCTTCATCCAGGATGTCAACCTGATCGACAAGCGAGTTCTCGAGTGGGACGGCAATCCGTCCGATATGCCAACCAAGGACAAGCTCTACGTCTCGGTCGACATCTTCGCTCGCTGGCGGATTGTAGATCCTTTGCAGTACTTTCTACGGCTGCACGATGAGCGCAGCGCTCAGTCCCGCCTGGACGATGTTCTAGGTAGCGAAACCCGTAACGCCGTTGCCAAGCATGAGCTGATCGAGATCATCCGCACCTCCAAGGATCGCGTGCCACTGCGCGACGCCCTCGTGACCGACGCGGGACGGGAGCTGAACGTGGGGGCACTGGTGCCGATCCAGAAGGGACGCAAGCTGGTCGAACAGGAGATCTTTGCCGAGGCTGCCGAGAAGGTTCAAGTGTTTGGTATTGAATTGCTCGATATTCGGTTCAAGCGGATCAACTATAATGAAAGTGTACGCCCGAAGATCTACGATCGAATGATCAGCGAACGGCGGCAGATCGCGGAACGCTTCCTGTCGGAAGGTAACGGCGAGGCCGCCAGAATCCGCGGCAATCGTGTGCGTGACCTGAACAAGATCCAGTCTGAAGCCTACCGGCAGGTCGAGGAGATCCGCGGCGTGGCGGACGCGAAAGCCACCGAAATCTATGCGAGGGCTTACAACCAGAGCCCTGAATCGGTTGCGTTCTATGAATTCACACGGACCATGCAGTCCTACAAGTCCATCATCGCCGAAAACACGACCCTTGTCCTTTCCACGGGCAGTGACCTCTTCAAGTTTCTGAAGGGTATGAATCCGAATGGCGACGTCGTTTTGGCCCCACGTTCCGGCGACAACCGATGAGAATGCGTTCCGCGACACCGGCATTGGTGTTCGCCAATCATGAAAATGCTCTAGGATGCGCCGCCGCCGGCAGAGATGATCTGCCGCATGAGGATACTGCCGCCCTTGCGCGGCAGCCGCGGATGGGTCGGGACTGTGGCAACGCCCTGTCGCACGAAACCTTGCGCCTCATAGAAGCGCAGCGCTGAGGTGTTATCGGCCCAGACGTGCAGGCTCAGGCGGTCGAACCCAGCCTCGCGGGCGCGCGTTCGGGCCCAGCCAAGCAGGCGTATGCCTATCCCCGAGCCACGGTGCGCCTCACTTACGGCAAGGTTATTCAGGAACATGCTACCCCAGTCCTGCAGCTCGAGCATCGAGCGGATGTGGTCGATTCGGTCTGACGGTACGAACGCGTAGTCCTCGTTCTTGAGCGCGTCGGTTGGGAACACATTGGCGGAACCGACGATCGTGTCACTCGCGCTCGCCACGCAGCAATTGCGGTACGAGATCGGGAGATCCTCGCTGGCGATGCCCGCAGCCAAGAAATCGGCAGCCTTCATCAACGGGATGAGATCGTCGAATAGAAATTCGCATAGACCGAGCCCAGCGACGCATGCGAGCTGAGCGATCTCACGGTTATCGGCGATGCGCGCCGCGCGGCAATGGATTGTGATAGCGGGTCTCCATCTAGCGCTTGCGTATTCAGGCGTTTTTTCGCGACAATACGACAAATTCTCCGTCTCCGGTTACCTGCCTTAACTTTTTGGACCGTTCATTGTTGGAATTTTCCAATTTAGAGCGGCATGATACCCTTGGGTCGATTGGACGAGGTGAAGTGGACCCCGGACGTGGGACCATGGATCGCCGAAGTTAAGGTGTGATCGCGGCTGCCTTTGTCCTTCAAATCAAGCAGCTTCCTGCTGCTGCTT
>JAYSPJ010000972.1:0-2313 GCA_043722155.1 Bradyrhizobium sp. | reverse complement strand
GGATATGCCGTCGCTGATCGATCTCATGCTGGAGGGCCGCGGGGTAGAGCAACACAGCCCGTGGCCGCGCGCCGTGGTCGATGTTGCCGTATGGAATTTTGCCGCCAGCGAGTTGGCGCAGGGCCGCTGGAGCCTGCTCGGTCTTTGGGGAGAACCCTTAGCGGTGCACATGGCGATCATGGACGGATTGACCGCCGAAATCGCCGTCATCAGCCTGGATTGCCCCGATCGCGTCTATCCTTCGGTCGGATTAAACCACCCGCCGGCGCTTCGGCTGGAGCGCACCATCAGAGACCTGTTCGGCCTGGCGGCGGAAGGCCTGCCCGATACCCGCCCCTGGCTCGATCACGACCAATGGGGCGTGCGCTTTCCTCTCGGAGACCGCATCGACGCGCCGTCGAAGGCCGCGCCCTATCGCTTCCTGACGGCGGAAGGCAACGGACTGCACCAGATCGCGGTCGGTCCGGTGCATGCGGGCATTATCGAGCCCGGCCATTTCCGTTTTACCGCGAGCGGCGAGACCGTGGTCCGGCTGGAGCAGCGACTGGGATATACCCACAAGGGTATCGAGGGGCTGATATCAGGCGCCAGTCTCGAGCGCGCCGCCCAGCTTGCCGGACGCGTATCCGGCGACAGCACCGTCGCCTATGCCTATGCGTTTTCACGCGCAGCCGAAGCGGCCCTGCAACTCGTGGCGCCCGATCGCGCGGTGTGGCTGCGTGCCCTGCTTGCCGAACTCGAGCGGCTGGCCAACCATCTCGGCGACATCGGCGCGATCTGCAACGATGCCTCCTTCAGCCTGATGCACGCCCATTGCAGCGTGTTGCGCGAGAGCGTGCTGCGCGCATCGCACAGCGCGTTCGGTCATCGGCTGCTGCGGGACATCATCGTGCCCGGCGGCGTGACCCGCGACCTCGGCGATGAGGGTACGGAGGCCATCCAGGCGGCGCTGGACAACATCCGCCTGCGCTTTCCTGCCTTGATCGAATTATACGACAACACCGCATCGCTGCAGGATCGTACCGTCGATACCGGCGTGCTGACACCGGCATTGGCCCGGCAGTATGCCGCCGGCGGCACCATCGGCCGCGCGTCCGGCCGCTCCTTCGACGCGCGCCGCACCCTTGCCTATCCGCCGTATGACAGCCTGCGGTTCGAGGTCCCGGTGCTGAACGAGGGCGACGTCAACGCCCGGGTCTGGATTCGCGTGCGCGAGGTCGAACAGTCGCTTGCGCTGATCGACCAGATATTGAGCCGGCTGCCCGAGGGCCCGCTGGGCACCCATGCGGCGCACCGGCGCGAAGCGCGCGAAGGCATGGCTGTGGTCGAGGGCTTTCGCGGCGACGTGCTGGTCTGGCTCCGCCTGCGCGATGGCCTGATAGAGCGATGCCACCTGCGCGACCCCTCATGGTTCCAATGGCCGCTGCTGGAAGCGGTGATCGAGAACAACATCGTCGCGGATTTTCCGCTCTGCAACAAGTCGTTCAACTGTTCGTATTCGGGCCAGGATCTCTAGCGATGCGCAAGCTGCTTTTCGAAAGCCTGTTTCGCCGGCCGTTCACCGAACTGCCGCCATTGCCTGATGATGCCGCGGTGACCGAACTTGCCAACGCGGTCGGCCGCGCGGCGCGGCGGCGGCTCGGCCGCAGTCTCTCGATCCGCGAGATCGACGCCGGGTCCTGCAACGGATGCGAACTCGAAATCCACGCGCTCAACAACGCCTATTACGACGTCGAGCGGTTCGGCCTCAAGTTCGTCGCCTCGCCGCGCCATGCCGATGTGCTGATGGTGACGGGCCCCGTGACCAGGAATATGCGCGGGGCGCTGGAGCGCACCTATCATGCGACGCCCAATCCGAAATGGGTCGTGGCGGTCGGCGATTGCGGGCGGGATGGCGGATGTTTCGCCGGCAGCTATGCAGTGGTCGGCGGCGTCGCCGAGGTCGTCCCGGTCGATCTCCACATACCCGGCTGTCCGCCCACTCCGACGGCGATGCTGCGAGGTCTTCTCGCGCTGCTCGAACGGGTGGATGGCAGCGCCGTTGCGCCTTGAAGATGTTTGCGCGTTGCTGACATTCGGCAGTGAGCGTCGATGCGAGGGGCCGCGACTTTATCGCGCCCGCTCCAGCGCGCGCGAAGACGCCTTCGGTGGCCGGACTGTCTTCGGCTTGGCGACGTGTTCGCGGAGCCGGACGCCCCGGCCACCCGTCGCACTCGGAATTCCCGGATTGATCAGCTCGATGCCGGCATTTTCGAGAGCGGAGACCAGTTTCATCAGCGAGTCGACATTGGCGCGGATGACGCCGTCGCTGGC
>JAYSPJ010000971.1:0-1669 GCA_043722155.1 Bradyrhizobium sp. | reverse complement strand
GCGGCGCATCCGAATTCGACTGCACCAGCATCAGCGTCGCCGACAGTTCGACGGCGGCGGTCGCAAAACTCGTGACAAAACCCGCCAGAATGCCGCCCATCATCAGCGGCATCACGATGCGCCGCACGGTACGCAGCTTGGTGGCGCCGAGATTTTCGGCGGCTTCCTCCAGCGACACCGAAATCTGCTGCAGCGCCGCGTAGCAGGCGCGCAGCGCATAGGGCAGGCGGCGGATCGCGAGCGCCAGCACGATCACGATCCACAGCGAGGCCAGCGGCGTGCCGTCCCATAATTGCACGCCATAGAAGGCGCGCAGATAGCCGATGCCGAGCACGATACCGGGGACGGCGAGAGCGGCGGACGCGGCCCAGTCCAGCGCGTCGCGTCCGATCAATCTGGTGCGCAGCACCAGATAGGCGATCGCGGTGCCCAGCACGACGTCGATCAGGCCGGCCAGCGAGGCATAAATCAGCGTGTTATTGATGTAGAGCGAGCTTTCGCCGAAAATCCTGGCGTAGTGCGCAACGGTGTAGCCGTCCGGCAGCGACGAGAACGACCAGATCGTCGAAAACGACAGCAGCAGCAATCCGGCGTGCGGCGCCAGCACCAGCAGCAGGATCAGCGTCACCGTAAGGTAGGCGAGGGCGCTCTCGAACGGCCGCAGCGCGCGGCGGGTCAGGCCGCCGCCGCCACGCTGCACGGTCGAATAGTCGATGCCGCGGGTGGCGAGCGCCGAGGCCGCCATGGCGGCGACCGAGGCCACGATCAGCACCACCGAGATCACATAGCCCATGGGATCGGCGATGCCGATCGAGGTGACGCGCAGATAGGCCTGCGGTGCCAGCATGTCCTTGACGTTCAGCAGCAGCGGCGTGGCGAGATCGTCGAACACCTTGACGAATACCAGCGAGGCGCCGGCGATGTAGCCGGGCATCGCCAGCGGAAACACGATACGGCGAAACAGCCGGAAACCGGAGGCGCCGAGATTTTGCGCGGCTTCCTCCATCGAACCGTCGATGTTGCGCAGCGCCGCCGACAGGTTGATCAGGATGAAGGGAAAGTAGTGGATCGACGGCACGAAGATCACGCCGTTGAGGCCGTCCATGAACGCGATCTTGAAGCCGAACCAATCGTCGAGCAGCAGATTGACGCTGCCGTTGCGGCCGAAGAACAGCTGCATCGCCACAGCACCGACAAACGGCGGCATGATCAGCGGCAGAAATCCCAGCGTCTGGATCAGCACCGTGCCGCGGAACGCAAAGCGCGAGGTGATGGTGGCCAGCGGCAGCGCCAGCACCGAGGCGCCGGCCACCGCCATCGCCGACACGTAGAGCGAATTCCGGAACGATCGCAAAAACAGATCGGTGCGAAAGAAATCGAAAAAATTCACCAGCGTGAAGGCGCCGCCGCCTTTCTCGGTGAACGCCACGTAGATCACCGTCGCCGTGGGCCAGACCAGAAACAGCGCGAGAAAGGCCGCGATGCCGAACGCCAGCGCGATCTGGCCCGGCGTCGCCGAAAGTCTTGCTCGTGCCCATCCGGCGGCAAGGGCGATGCTCATGCCGCGAGATGTGCTTGAGCGTGACTTTGAGCGCTCGGCGCGCCACTCACCGTTGCCTTGCTTCTCCCTCTCCCGCTTGCGGGGGAGGGCCGGGGTGGGGGGTGTTTC
>JAYSPJ010000970.1:0-6338 GCA_043722155.1 Bradyrhizobium sp. | reverse complement strand
TTTTATTGAACCGATGGCTGCCCTCTCGTGGAGCCGTCCCCCGGTTGCCGGTTTCCCCCTGATATCCCCCTCCGAGGGCCCGGCGGCATGATTAGAAGGCAGGCGCGCTTTTTAGGCAAGCCGGTTCGCGCGTAAGGTGTGCAGAACACCGGCGTAATTCTCCGTAAAAGCACGGAAAGAGACGAAATTTCTCAAGCAAATGCATGGAATAAACATGCTGAGCTTACCTAGCCGACCCCGAGCGCCTTGAGCTTGCGATGCAGCGCCGAACGCTCCATGCCGACGAATTCTGCCGTGCGGGAGATATTGCCGGAAAAACGGCTGATCTGCGCTATCAAATAGTCGCGCTCGAACACTTCCCGCGCCTCGCGCAGCGGCAGCCCCATGATGTGTTCGCCATTGTTGCTGGTCGGCATCGCCGGTACCATCGAACCCACATCCTGCGGCAGCATATCGGCCGTGATGATGACCTCGGGACCGCCGCTCGCCAGAATCATCACCCGTTCGACATTGTTGCGAAGCTGGCGGACGTTTCCGGGCCAGACATGCGACTGCAGTACCGCCATCGCATCCTGGCCGATCTGGCGCTTCGGCAACCCGGTCGCCACCGAGATCTGATCCATGAAATAGTCGATCAGTTCGGGGATGTCCTCGCGCCGCTCCGACAGCGGCGGCACCCGGATCGGTACCACCGACAGCCGGTGATAGAGATCCTCGCGGAACCGGCCTTCTGCGATTTCTTCTTCCAGGTTCCGCGCGGTCGATGAAATGATGCGCACGTCGACATGGACCTTGGCGGTGCCGCCCGAGCGCTGGAAGGTCTGATCGACCAGCACCCGCAGGATCTTGTTCTGCGTCTCCCGCGGCATGTCGCCGATTTCGTCGATGAACAGGGTGCCGCCATGGGCTTCCTCCAGCGCACCCGCCTTCCGCTGCTGCTCGCCGTTGGATTGCTCGATGCCAAACAGCTCGACTTCCATGCGCTCCGGCGTGATCGCCGCGGCGTTGATCACGACGAACGGTCCCTCGGTGCGGGCCGATGCGTTGTGCAGCGTGCGCGCCGCCAGTTCCTTGCCGGCGCCGGACGGGCCGACGATGAGGATACGGCTGTTGGCCTTGGCGGCCCGCTCGATGGTCTGGCGCAACTGATTCATGCAGGCCGAGCGTCCGGTCAGCACGCTGGCGGCCGGCGCCAGTTGCTTGAGTTCCTTCACCTCGCGCTTCAGCCGCGAGGTCTCCAGCGCGCGCGTCGCCACCAGAATCAACCGGTCCGACTTGAAGGGCTTCTCGATGAAGTCGTAGGCGCCGCGCTTGATCGCCGCCACCGCGGTCTCGGTGTTGCCGTGCCCCGAGATCATCACCACCGGCACGTCGGCGTGATCCTTCTTGATCTGCTCCAGCAGCTGCAAGCCGTCGAGCTTGCTGCCCTGCAGCCAGATGTCGAGAAACACCAGATTCGGCCGCCGATTGGCGATTTCCGCCAGCGCCGAATCGCTGTCGCGCGCGGTCCGGGTGGTGAAGCCCTCATCGTCGAGAATACCGGCAACCAGATCCCGAATATCCGCTTCGTCGTCGACAATCAGAATGTCATTTGCCATGGGTCGCGCCCTGTCTTGTCAGTTGCCTGTCGCGGCTTCGATTTTTGATTCATTGTTGGTCGTGCCTGGATTGGTCGTTTCCTGGGGCTCAATGGTTTCAGAGACCGGCGGCTTTGTTTCTGCCGCCGGCTTCCTGGTCTCGGCCTTCGGCGCCTCGCCCGATATGGCAAACCGCAACCGCATCCAGGCGCCGCGCTGACCCGGCCGGATGTCCGCGGCATCGTGGAGCTCGATCTTGCCGCCGTGGTCTTCCAGAACCCGGCCAACGATGGCCAGGCCAAGCCCGGTGCCCTTTTCCCGCGTCGTCACATACGGTTCGAGCAGGCGCGCCCGGCTCACCTTCGGCAGCCCGATGCCGTTGTCGATCACGTCGATCACGATGTCGTCGCCCTCGCGGGCGGCAACCACCTCGATGCGCCCCTTGCCCAATTCGTCCGCCGGGACGGCTTCGATGGCTTCGGTGGCGTTCTTGATGATGTTGGTCAGCGCCTGCGAAATCAGCCGCCGGTCGAACTGCGCCCGCATCGGATCGTCCTTGATCTCGGCTTCGAAATCGATGTCGGGATTCCCGACCCGCATCAGGAACACGGCCTGTCGGACGGTGTCGGCGACGTCCTCGCCTTCCATGACGGGTTTCGGCATTCGCGCGAAACGTGAGAATTCATCGACCATCCGCCTGATATCGTCGACCTGCCGCACGATGGTATCGGTGCATTGCTCGAAGATCGCCTTGTCCTCGATGATGACCTTGCCGAATTTGCGACGGATGCGTTCGGCCGAAAGCTGGATCGGCGTCAGCGGATTCTTGATTTCGTGCGCGATGCGGCGGGCTACATCGCCCCATGCCGAGGTTCGCTGCGCCGAAACCAGCTCGGTGATGTCGTCGAGCGTGATGATATAGCTGTCGCGCGACTGGCTGGTCTGCTCGGCGGTGACCCGTACCGAAAGATTGCGCTCATGGCCGTCGCGGAGAAGCGTGATCTGGCCCTGTACCAGCCGCTGGGTACCCTCGCGCGCGGACTTCATCATGTCGTCGAGTTCGGGCAGCACGTCCGACAGCGGGTGGTCCAGCGTCTCGGATTCCGCGTGACCGATCAGCTTTTCGGCAGAACGATTGAGAATACCGACGTTGCCGGCGGCATCGACGCCGATGATGCCGGCGCTCGCCGACGACAATACCGCTTCGATGAAACGGCGGCGGCTGTCGATCAGGTCACTGGCGCCTACCAGCTCATCGCGCTGGGTGCGCAGCTCCTGCGTCATCTTGTTGAAGGTTTCGCCGAGCTGAGCGAGATCGCCCTCCGATTTGTGGACCGGCACCTGCACATGCAGGTCGCCGGTCGAGACGATATTGGCGGCGCTCATCAGACGGCGGATCGGGGCGACCAGCCAATTGGCGAAATTCAGCCCGATCAGCACGGAGGCCATCAGGATGGTCAACGCGATTACCGCGAACATCAGCGCGAACGCCACCTGAATGCCGAGCTTGCGCGTCTCCAGTTGGGCGTATTCGGCGACGCTGGCCTGGGTTTGCCTGAGTTGCGCGACCACGCGCGGATCGAGCAGGCGGGCGACGTACAGGAAGGTGTCGTTGAACGCCCGCAGCCGGATCACGGCCGCGACATAATTGGCTTCGATGAACACCGCGATCTGAGGTTCGGTTTCGTCGACGCCGCTGAGGAATTCCGGCGCCGGCGTCGTAAAGGCCTGCTGAATGCCGGTTTGTGCGGTCTCCAGGATATTGCGGTCCTTGTCGATCAGCATTGCCCCCGGCAAGTTGCGCGAGGCGGCGCTTTTCGTCAGCAACTGGCGAAACGTTCCGCGGTCCTGGTCGAACAGCGGCCTGGCATTGGCGATATCGTTGGCCATGCCCAGAATGTCGCCGCGAATAGCCTGAGCGTGCTCGTGCAGATACGCATTCGCAACGATCAGCGAATTCTGGATCACCTCGCGCGTCGGACCGGAAAACAGCCGGTCGAGGCCGCGATCAATGGTGATATTGGCAACGATCGCCACCAGCACGGCCGGCAACACCGCAATGACGGAAAACAGGCTGACGATCTGGACGTGCAGTCGCGCCGCTGCCCGGCCGCGGCGGCGGGCCTGGAGCACCTGCCAGACCTCGCGGACGATGATACCGACCAGCAGCAGGATGGACGCCGCATTGATCAGCAGGAACGAATAGACCACCTCGCGCGTCGGCTCGATCGGCGTCAGGCCGGTCAGGACGACAAACGTGAGGAAGGCCGACAACAGCGCGATAGCGACGGCGACCGGCGCCAGCCACCTCCGCAGGGATGATCCCTTGGATTCGGCGAACGACGGATCGAACGATGGGACCGAGGTGTCTGCGCTGGTCATTCCGGCAAGGTGTGAGCTGATGGCTGTACGTCCGCCGGCAGCGGACTGATGCATTCATATCACAATGTTGCCGAATTGCGACAATTCCGCGGCGCGCCTTGCCGCTGAACTGCGCGGGTCCGACTTATAAACGTATTCCAGATCGCGAGGTCGCTAGCTCCCGCTCCGATAAACCTGAATGTCGAGATCCCTGATCTTCTTCCGCAGCGTATTGCGGTTGAGGCCCAACAGATCGGCCGCGCGAATCTGATTGCCGCGCGTCGCCGCCAGAGCCGCCGTGAGCAGCGGAATCTCGATTTCCTTGAGGATCCGGTGATAGAGCCCCGGCGGCGGGACGCCGTTGGGGAAGCCTGAAAAATGCGACGACAGATAGGCCTCGACCGCGCCGCCGAGATTGTCGACGCCGTGCTGGACGCTGCCGCCCGACGTCACCGCCGGAGGCGCCAGTTCGCCATCGATGACCGAGCCGGTGATCACGTCCTGCGGATATAGCGCCGCAAGCCGGCGCGCGAGGTTTTCCAACTCGCGCACGTTACCGGGCCAGCGATGCTGCTTCAGGCGTTCCAGCGCCAGTGTATCGAGCTTCTTCGGCGGCAATCCGTCCTTCTCGGCGAGCGTGAAGAAGTGCCGGATCAGATCGGGCAAATCCTCGATCCGCTCGCGCAGCGGAGGCAGACGCAGCGGCACGACGTTGAGGCGGAAGAACAGATCTTCACGGAACAGGCCCTGCTGAATCAGGATGCGCAGATCCTTGTTGCTCGCCGCGACGATGCGCACGTCGGTCTTGATCGGCGTACGGCCGCCGACCGTGGTATATTCGCCCTGCTGCAGCACGCGCAGCAAGCGGGTCTGCGCCTCCATCGGCATGTCGCCGATTTCGTCGAGAAACAAGGTCCCGCCTTCGGCCTGTTCGAACCGGCCCGAGGCGCGGGTATTGGCGCCGGTGAACGCGCCGCGCTCATGGCCGAACAATTCCGATTCGATGAGATCGCGCGGAATCGCCGCCATGTTCACGGCGACGAACGGGCCGTTGCGCCGCTTGCCGTAATCGTGCAACGCGCGGGCGACCAGTTCCTTGCCGGTGCCGGACTCGCCGGATATCATCACGGTCAGATCGGTTTGCATCAGCCGGGCCAGCACCCGGTAGATTTCCTGCATCGCTGGCGAGCGGCCGATCAGCGGGATCGAATCGAATTCGTTTTCGTCGGGACGGCTGGCCAGCCGCTCCTTGGGCTCCGCCAGCGCGCGGCCGACGATGGTGATGAGCTCCTTGAGATCGAACGGCTTTGGCAGATATTCATAGGCGCCGCGCTCGGAGGCACGGATCGCCGTCATGAAGGTGTTCTGCGCGCTCATCACGATGACGGGAAGATTGGGCCGCATCTTCTTGATCCGCGGCAACAGATCGAAGGCGTTCTCGTCCGGCATCACCACGTCGGTGATGACGAGATCCCCCTCGCCCTGGCTCACCCAGCGCCACAACGTCGCCGCGTTCCCGGTCAGGCGCACCTCATATCCGGCGCGCGAGAGAGCCTGGTTCAGAACCGTACGGATGGCGGTGTCATCGTCGGCTACAAGTATGCTACCTGCGGGCATTGTCATTCCTCATCTGGAGTCCTGTGAGGCAGGCGACGGCGTCCCCGTAACGTCATCGCGGTTGCTTTGGTCGAAGTGTTTTGTCGGGTTGAACATCGGCAGCAGCACACGGAAGGTGGTTTTCCGCGGCTGGGATTCGCATTCGATGATGCCGCCATGATCTCCGACGATCTTGGCCACCAGCGCAAGTCCAAGGCCGCTGCCGGTCGGCTTGGTCGTGACGAACGGATCGAACAGGTTCGGAAGCAGGTCTTCCGGTACGCCGGCGCCATTGTCCTTGACGCAGAATTCGAGCGGCAGCGACACCCGCGATTTCTTTCCGGGCACCGAGAGGCGCACGCCCGGCCGGAACGCGGTGGTGAGCTGAATCTCCGCATCGCTGCCGAGATCGACCACCGCTTCGGCGGCGTTTTTCACCAGATTGAGAAACACCTGGATCAGTTGATCCTGATTGGCCAGCACCGGCGGCAGCGACGGATCGTAGTCTTCGACGAAGCGGATATTGCGGGCGAAACCCGACTGGGCGAGCCGCTTGACGTGATCGAGCACCGAATGAATGTTGACCGGACCGCGCGCCACCGGGCGGTCGTCGCCGAACACTTCCATGCGATCGACCAGCGTGACGATGCGGTCCGCCTCGTCGCAGATCAGTCGCGTCAGCATGCGGTCTTCCGACGAGGCCGCCTGCTCGAGCAGCTGCGCCGCGCCGCGAATGCCGGACAGCGGGTTCTTGATTTCGTGCGCCAGCATCGCGGCCAGCGCGATCACCGAACGCGCCGCACT
>JAYSPJ010000969.1:0-2390 GCA_043722155.1 Bradyrhizobium sp. | reverse complement strand
CGGCGGTGTGATCGAAGGCAAAATGATAAAACGCTTCGTCGATCTCTCCACCGTCGGATCGCACATGGCGGTGCGGATTCACGACCTCTTGGCGAAACGCAACATCGTGCAGCTCGACAGTCCCGTGAGCGGCGGCGTCGGCGGCGCCGAGAAGGGCACGCTCGCGGTGATGGTATCGGGCCCGAAGGCGGACTTTGAAACCGTGAAATCCGCACTCGGCGTCATCGGCAAGGTGTTCTTCATCGGCGAGAAGCCGGGCTCGGCGCAGACCATGAAGCTCGCCAACAATCTGCTGTCGGCTACCGCTGTGGTCGCAACATCAGAGGCGGTGGTGATGGGCGTCAAATCCGGACTCGATCCCAACGTGATGATCGACGTCATCAATGCCGGCTCGGGGCTCAACACCGCGAGCCGCGACAAGTTTCCGCGCGCCATCCTGCCGCGCACCTTCGATTTCGGTTTTGCGACGGGGCTGATGGTGAAAGACGTCCGCCTTTGTCTGGAAGAGATGAAGGCGCTGGGGCTGTCGATGGAAGTCGCCGAAGCGGTCGGCCGGCTCTGGGAAGTGGTGATCCGCGAGATGGGGCCGGAGTCGGATTTTACGTCGGCGATCAAACCGATCGAAAAAGCGGCGGGCGTGGTAGTGGGCGGTAAAGGCGGTCACGCGGCCAAGTAGAGCCGGAGGGTGCTGGTAATGGAACTTTTCCGGGCATTCATGTTATACTAGTCAGCATGACTAGAATTACAAAATCGTCCCCGGTGAAGCTAACAAAGCCGCGCCGCCGCGTCCGACATCCGAAATCCGGCCACTGGCTGCTGCAGGACGCGAAAGCGCGCTTCAGCGAGCTGGTGCGGCGCGTGCGCAGCGAGGGACCGCAGCGCGTGACCGTGCACGGACGCGACGAAGTCGTGGTGATCTCGGCCGAGGAGTTTAACCGCCTCAAGGGCGATCGCACCGGCGAATGCCTGATCGCCGCCATGCAGGCCTCGCCGCATCGCGACATCGACCTCAAACCGGGGCGCGCGCCGATGCCGGTGCGCGAGGTCGTGTTTTGACCGGCTGGTTGCTCGCTACCAATATCCTCTCCGAACTGCGCCGTCCCAAACCCGAACGCAAAGTCGTCGCCTTCGTCGCCGCCCAGCCGCTCGAACTGCTCCATGTCAGCGCGGTGAGTTTTGCTGAAATCCGGTTCGGGATCGAATGCCTCGCCGACCGCAGCCGCCGCGCCGACCTCAATGAGTGGCTGACGCACAAGGTGCGGCCGATGTTCGAGCAGCGCGTGCTCGCGATCACCGAAGACGTCATGTTCAAATGGCGGCTCCTGGTCGAGGAGGGCCGCAAGGCCGGCCATACCTTCTCGCAGCCCGACCTCATCATTGCGGCCACCGCGCTTCATCACGGGCTGACAGTGGTATCGCGTGACGTCAGCGACTATGAAAAGGCCCGCGCGCCGGTGCTGAACCCGTGGAGTGACCCGCCGCCGGCCGTGCCGAACTAACCCGGTGACGTGAGTTTTTGCGACGGAGATTGAAAGCACGCTCTCACAGCCACGGCGCCGTCTTGTCCATCGCGATCAGTTCCTCGACCTCGAGGCGCGGCCGCACCACCGCGTATTGATCGTCCTTGACCAGCACCTCCGGCACCAGCGCGCGGGTGTTGTAGAAGCCGGACTGCACCGCGCCATAGGCGCCGGCGGTCATGATCGCCACGAGATCGCCGGGCTTCGGCTCGGGGAGCTGGCGGTCGAGCGCGAGATAGTCGCCGCTTTCGCAGACCGGCCCGACCACGTCGGCGAGGATCGTGCGCGCGCCCTTTTCGGCCTCGCGGACCGGCAGCACGTCGTGATGCGCTTCGTACAGAGTGGGGCGGATCAGATCGTTCATCGCGGCGTCGATAATGACAAAATTCTTGGCGTCGCCGTGCTTCACATAGATCACGCGCGCGACCAGGATGCCGGCATTGCCGACGATCATCCGGCCGGGCTCGAACATCAGCGTACAGCCGAGATTGTGCGTCACCCGCTTGACCATCGCGGCATAGGCCGACGGCAGCGGCGGCGCTTCGCGGTCCATGTGATAGGGAATGCCGAGTCCGCCGCCGAAATCGACATGCGAGATGGTGTGGCCGTCGGCGCGCAGGATCTGCACGAATTCGGCCAGCAGCCGGAACGCGGTTTCCAGCGGCCCCAAATCCGTGACCTGGCTGCCGATGTGCATGTCGACGCCGGTGACCTTGATCCCCGGCAGTCTAGCCGCGCGGGCATAGACCGCGCGCGCGCGAACCAGCGGAATGCCGAACTTGTTCTCGGACCTGCCGGTCGAGATCTTCGCATGCGAGCCGGAATCGACGTCGGGATTGACCCGAACCGAGATCCGCGCCGTGCGGCCGG
>JAYSPJ010000968.1:0-1743 GCA_043722155.1 Bradyrhizobium sp. | reverse complement strand
CCTTCATGACGTAGAGTTGAAACCAGAACGGCTTGTCGACGCTGGCGGCGACGTCCTCGATCGAGCAGATCGACATCGTGCTCAAGGTGTAGGGAATCCCCGCGGCCTGCGCGGCGCGGCAGGCATGAATTTCGCCGTCGCCATACTGCATGCCGGTCAGCCCGACCGGCGCCAGGATCAGCGGCAGCGCGGCGGGTTCGCCGAGGATCGTGGTCGCAAGATCGCGTTTCGACACGTCGACCAGGATGCGCTGGCGGAACTTGATCTGCTGCAGGTCGTCGACGTTGGCGCGCAGCGTGTCCTCGGAATAGGAGCCGCGATCGGCGTAGTCGAAGAACGCCTTCGGCACTTTGCGCCTGTGGACCTGACGCAGATCCTCGATGCAGGTGATGTGTTTCATGAGCGTGTCCCCCGGCCGTTCTCGTATTTCTCGCTTTGACGTTTCATCTAGCACGCTTGGGGGCCCGGCAAAATCGCTCATGGCAACGGCCCCCCGATCGGGAGTGCGTCGATGACCAGGCCCCGTGTCGTCTCCATACCGAAGCCGTCGCGAAGCGCCGGCTGGATCGGGTTCTGGAGGAGGCCTTTCCGGCTTCGGATCCGGTCAATGTCACCCGGCCGCCGCCCTCGAAAGCCGGCGACCACGTCAACCGCAGCGACTGGGGGCCTGCCCTTTGGGTCCCGTCCATGACATAAATCCAGTATTAACAATATGTTAGTGGAAAAATTGCGGGTGGGACGCCGGTAATGATTCATCATATTTTTTGAAGCCATTTTAGCGCCGAAGGCATTATAACCCCCTGCACGCCATGATAGGCGGGCGTTCGCGGTTTCTCGCCGGATGGTTTGAGAAGCCGCGGCGATCTGGGGGTCACATAAGCCGCAAATATTTCGGGACGGACGGGATTAGGGGCCGTGCCAATGGTCTGATCACGCCGGAACTGGCGCTCAAGGTCGGGCAGGCCGCCGGCCTGGTATTTCAGCGCGGCGAGCATCGCCATCGCGTCGTGATCGGCAAGGACACGCGGCTTTCCGGCTACATGATCGAATACGCCATGGTGGCCGGCTTTACCTCGGTCGGCATGGACGTGCTGCTGCTCGGCCCGATGCCGACGCCGGCGGTGGCGATGCTGACCAAGTCGATGCGCGCCGATCTCGGCGTCATGATTTCGGCCTCGCACAATCTGTTCGAGGACAACGGCATCAAGCTGTTCGGTCCGCAGGGTTTCAAACTCTCCGACGACGTCGAAAAGCAGATCGAGCAGCTGCTCGACGAGTCGCTCGACAAAAAACTGGCAGAGAGCGCCAGCCTGGGACGTGCCCGCCGCATCGACGGCGTCCACGACCGCTACATCGAATTCGCCAAGCGCACGCTGCCGCGCGATCTCAGCCTCGACGGCCTGCGCGTGGTGATCGATTGCGCCAATGGCGCGGCCTACAAGGTGGTGCCGGAAGCGCTGTGGGAGCTCGGCGCCGACGTGATTTCCATCGGGGTCGAACCGGACGGATTCAACATCAACAAGGAATGCGGATCCACCTCGCCGGAGGCGCTGAGCCGCAAGGTGCGCGAGATGCGCGCCGACATCGGCATCGCACTCGACGGCGACGCCGACCGGGTCATCCTGGTCGACGAGCGCGGACATGTCGTCGATGGCGACCAGCTGCTCGCGGTGATCGCGCAAAGCTGGAAGGAAGACGGCCGGCTCGCCAAGCCCGGCATCGTCGCCACCGTGATGTCGAATC
>JAYSPJ010000967.1:0-5115 GCA_043722155.1 Bradyrhizobium sp. | reverse complement strand
CAGCAGGTGCGGCTGGTCACCGCAGCGCCGGCGCTGGCGTCGGCGTCGGTATCGCTCAATACCTCGGTGCTTTATATCGGGCAGGCGGTGGGCTCGGCGATCGGCGGCATGCTCTATGCGCGCGACCTGCTCTACGGCGCCGGCTTTGTGGCGACGGGCTTTGTCGCACTGGCGCTGATCGTCGTCATCCTGACCAGGCCTCGACAGGCCGCGGCGACGTCAACATAGGTCTGCCTCGATCCAAAAATTTTTTCGGCGGGAAACCGCCGTCATGACGCTTGGCAAAGCAGGGGGCAGCGGGCAAAGTCTGACGGGGCTGGATCAGGCCGCGTCGGCGCGGTTCAAGATTTGCGTTACCTTGCATCAACCGAAAACCCGAAGTGAAGTGACATGAGAAAAATCCTCGCGCTCGTCCTGGTGCTGTCTTCAGGCGCTGCATTTGCGCAAGACAAGCCGCCGCCGACGGTCGGCGGTAAGCCGCTGGTCCAGATCAAGCCGAAGGACGCGGCGCCGAAAGAGCCGAAGGCAAAGCCGCAATCGGTTGCCGTGAGGATGCAAGCCTGTCTTGAAATCGACGATGAGACCAAAGAGCGGCTAAATTGCTACGATGCCATCCTCCCGCCCAAGCCGAAGGCCAGAGTACCTGCCCCGAAAGCCGTCACGGACTGCACGTTCTTCAAGGAAGAGGACGGGCGGCTGAAATGCTTCAATGGCTTTGCGGAGAAGCTTCCCAAGCCACCGAAGTAGCGGCGGATGTAATTCCCGGTGAAGGCAAAGCCGGAATTGCCGCCGCGCAGTTTGCCGCTGGTGGCGTAAAGCACGCCGTCGCCTGTGCCATGAACGGTATGAAATTCAACCTTGTAAAGGCCTTCCCGCAATTTGCATTCCCACAAATGATGGATTTTGTGGCGGCACCGTATGGCGGTGGCCGGTGCCGAACAATCCTGCGCATCGGAAATGACGCGGCCATCAACACCACATCTTAATCAGGGCAGGTCATCGAGGTGATGCGCGAGCGTGCGCCGATCACCGGCCAGCGGGAGATGGCGTGCTTGCCGCCACCCGCGTCAGCGCCGGCGTTGCCGCCATCTTGACCAGCACGTCCTTGACGGGATGGTCGGTCCAGGCGCGTGTGACGTAATCGCGATGCGTCACGCCCTCGGGCGTCTCGAGGAACACCACGCTGCCGGGCCGCAGCGGCCCGTCCATATCCTCCGATATCGCGATGTCCTTTTCCTTCAACATCGCCATCAGTTCTTTTTCGTGCCGCCTGGTGGAACGGGTATAGGCGCTGACAAAGAAGCCGGTGCGGTTGCTGACGATCCAGGATGCGAATTTATCCAACTCGCCATACACCGCATCGAGCAGGAACACGCCGCGCACGCGATTGCCGAGGCCGCCGACTTCCAGGCTCCAGGCCGCCGGCATGAAGCCGCCGCTGTAGCCGACGATGATGACCGGCATGTTGGCGAAGCTCTTGGCCGCGCGTGGATCGCCGTAGAGCCGGGCGAGGTGATCGGCCGATTCCGCGACAAAGCGCTTGAGGCCGCCGGGCTGCCAGAACTTGCCGGCGCTGGAATCTGCGGCGTCGACCGCGAGCTGCGGCGCCAGCAGCACGGCATTGACGCCGGAATCCGAAATCTGCTGCGGCACCAACTGGCGGTCGCGCACGTCGCGTTCCAGCGTCGCGCCGTTGCCGTGGAAGAACACCACGATGACGCCTGGCTTTTTGGCGTCGAAGTTCTCCGGCACATGCATCAGCACGCGGTTGTCGTTGTAGGTCTCGTCCTGCCAGTAGACCCGGCCGCCGTAGCTGCGATGGCCGCGGCGCTCGCCCTTGGAAATGTTCAGGAACGGCTCGTCGGTGCGCGGATTGTTGCCGAGATAGGGAAAGGCCGAGGATTTGAGGCCCACCAGCATGGTCTGGTCCTCCCGGGCAGGACGCTCATAGGGCACCGTGGGCGCCAGCGACGCCACGCGATAGGGGGCGGGCTCTGCCTGCGCCGTCCGCCCGTGCGGTGCGGCGGCAGGCCGTTGCCGCGGCGCCAGGCTCTCACTCGTCTCCGGGAAGCGCTCCCGGAACGTCGGCGCCGGAAACCGGTCCTCGAACGTATCGGCCGCCGAGGCGTGGGCATTGGCGGCCAGCATTCCGGCGTTCGGCGCCTTGCCGCATTGAACCAGCAGGAATGACAGCGGCACCAACGCCAAGGGGAGGGCGATCCGGCGCCATCGATGCGAACCGGCGCGGTGTTGCGGAGCGGGGATCTGCAGATACGGCAACGCGCCCGGTGAAATCACGCCCGGTGAAATCACTTGGCCCGCGCAATCATGCTGCTGGAATTTCGGATCCGCCCCGACCATCCACCCACTTGCCCCAATATCCGCCTGTGTCAGGCGTATGTCAGCTCGCGTTGAGGTGACGTTAAGCTTCCGGGAAAACTCCCCACTCCCGGATGCCCCAAAGAACACGAAATCGTGTCGCGATTGTGGGGCGGCCAGCCTGTTTTCGCAATGCCGGAGAGTTTCAAAAGCCCCTGCAGGTATTTTGATACCAAATTCGGCCGGTGATTTAAATCATTGTTAACACTGCTTGAATTGACAGGGAGCAGCCTGCACGATGAAAAAATCAGGGGCGGCTGGGCCAGAGGCGTGGACCGACATGGCGGCATCAGAGACGGGAAGCGCGGCATTGCCTGGCCGGCTACCCGCCAGCGCTTCGAGCGTTTCGGTCCTTGTGGCGACCGCCATCGTCGTGGCCGACATGGTTGGCGTCGGGGTCTTCACCAGCCTCGGTTTTCAGGTCAAGGACATCCCGTCGGGCTTTTCGATCCTGTTGCTGTGGGCCGTCGGCGGCGTCGTGGCGCTGTGCGGGGTGTTTGCCTACAGCGAACTCGGCGCGATGTTTCCGCGCTCCAGCGGTGAATACAATTTCCTGACCCGGGCGTTTCACCCGGCCTTCGGATTTCTGGCGGGCTGGGTGTCGGCGACGGTCGGTTTCGCCGCCCCGGTGGCGCTGGCCGCGATGGCGTTCGGCGAATACGGCAAATCGGTCCTGCCGGACGCCCCGCCGCTGGCGCTGGCCATCGGCGTGGTCTGGCTGGTGTCGCTGGTGCAGCTCGGCGGCGTCAAGCACTCCAGCACCTTTCAACTGATCGCGACCATCCTGAAGGTGGTGCTGATCGTCGCGTTCCTGGTGGCGGGATTTGTCATCGGCGCGCCGCAGCCCGTCACGTTCACGCCGTCGGTTTCCGACTTCGGCTATATCGCCAGCGCGCCGTTCGCGATCGGGCTGGTGTTCGTGATGTATTCGTTCTCGGGCTGGAACGCCGCGACCTACATCATCGGCGAGATGCGCATGCCGGAGAAAAACCTGCCGCGGGCGATGCTGGCGGGGACGTCGATCGTGCTGGTGCTGTATATCGCCCTGAACGCGGTGTTCCTGTACACCGCGCCGATCGGCGAACTCGCCGGACAACTCGATGTCGCCCGCATCTCCGGCAGTCACATCTTCGGCGAGCTCGGTGGTCGCATCGTCGGCGCCATGATCTGCATCGGGCTGATATCTTCGATCAGCGCGATGATGTGGATCGGCCCGCGCGTGATGATGACGATGGGCGAGGACATTCCGTCGTTGCGGGTATTCGCGCGCAAATCGACCCAGGGCGCGCCGGCCTGGGCGATTCTGTTCCAGCTTGCGATCGCCAGCCTGATGCTGTTCACCCGCAGTTTCGAGGCCGTACTCGATTTCATCCAGTTCAGCCTGTTGTTCTGCTCGTTCTTCACCGTGCTCGGCGTCATCAAGCTGCGCATCACCCGGCCCGATTTGCCGCGGCCCTATCGGGCCTGGGGATACCCTGTCACGCCAGTGGTTTTCCTGCTCGTGACCGGCTTCATGATGTACTATCTCTTGACGGAACGGCCGGTGCAGTCGTTCCTGGGTGTCTTGATCATGATTTCGGGCCTGATGATTTACGCCGTTTTCCGCAAGCGGGCCGGTCGCGGCGTCGCGCCCCCAAACCACGAATAGCGATGCTTCAGCCCCTGAAAATTGCGGCGCTCGCTGCAGTCCTGTTCCTCGCGGCAACGCTGCCTGCGCGCGCCGCCGACATCGTGACCGCCAATGACACCGCGCGTTTCCTCGCGGGCATGGCGCCATCGGCGGACTCGCCGCTGACGCCATTGACGAGGGAAGCTTCGTGGCAACGGCACGCCAAATTCTTCGATACCGCGTTCGGACAACTCGAGCAGCGCCAGCTTTCGAAAATCCGTAGCTGGACCGAGGCCCATCTGGCGGCGCCGCGGCCGACCATGTTTTACATGTTCAGCGGTCCGGACTTCCTCTACGCCGACGCGTTCCATTCGAAGGCATCGACCTATGTGCTGAGCGCGCTCGAGCCGGTCGGCTCGGTGCCCGATCTGACGCGATTGCCGCCGGGCGGCATCGGGTCGGCGCTGTACAGCGTCGAGCGGTCGCTCGGCTCCATTCTGAGCTTCAGTTTCTTCATCACCAAGCAGATGAAGACCGATCTGCAGGCCGGGCAGCTGTCGGGCACCTTGCCGATTCTCTATGTCTTCCTGGCGCGCTCGGGCAAGACCATCCGCGACGTCAGCCCGATCGCGCTCGACGACCAGGGGGGTGCGTATTTCGCCAACGAGAATCCGGGTCCGAACGCGACGCGCGGCGTCCGGATCCTGTTCGCCGGCAGCGATGGCGCGGAGAAGTCGCTGTATTATTTCTCGACCGATCTGTCGAACAGCGGCGTCAGGGTCTCTGGCTTTCTGAAATTCTGCGCGACGCTGGCGCCCGGCAACAGCCTGCTCAAGAGCGCGTCCTATCTTCTGCACTCCGGCAACTTCACCACCGTCCGCGATTTCATCCTCGCCAACAGCGCCACCATCATTCAGGACGATTCCGGCGTGCCGCTCGCCTATTACGATCCGAAGAAATGGCGGTTCTTTCCGTTCGGCCGCTACGCCGGCCCGATCGGCGAATTCCCGGGACGATTCCAGCAATCCTATGCCGAACTGTTCAAGCGGGCGCAGCCGATGGATTTCGGCATCGGCTATAAATGGCGCACGCATGAATCGAACCTGCTGCTGTCGGTCAGGCTGCCT
>JAYSPJ010000966.1:0-4924 GCA_043722155.1 Bradyrhizobium sp. | reverse complement strand
TTTGCGACCGACCCGGAATGGCTGGCGGCCCGGGCGAAGACCGAAGAGGACGGTCAGATCGTCGGCAACATCGTCAACCAATTGCTGGTGCCCACCGCTTTTTCGGCGATGAAGTAGCAGGCGCCCCGCGAACAGCCTGCGGCCCATTCCCCACGGGCTCGACCACATCGTGTACGCCGTCCGCGACCTCGACGCGGCGGCGGAATTTTATCGGCGCGCCGGCTTCACCGTCGGCGCGCGCAACCGCCATGGCGCAACCCTGATAGTTGAGGCGGCATAGAGAATAAGCGTAACGGGGTTGATCCCCCAGCCGCTGCCCGGCATGGTTGCGCCGAAAACAAGGAAAATGCCGTGAACGCCAACATGCCAGCTGCGCCGGTCGTCGCCGCCGGATCGGTCCAATTCGGCAATGATCTGCCGATTTCGATCATCGCCGGCCCGTGCCAGCTCGAGAGCCGCGCGCATGCGCTGGAAGTCGCCTCCGCCCTGAAGGAGATCGCGGCGCGGCTCAACATCGGAATCGTCTACAAGACCTCGTTCGACAAGGCCAACCGCACCAGCGTCTCCGCCGCCCGCGGTATCGGGCTGCAGCAGGCGCTGCCGATCTTTGCCGAGATCCGCTCGTCGTTGGGAATGCCGGTTCTCACCGACGTCCATGAAGCCTGGCAATGTTCTGAGGTCGCACAGGCCGTCGACGTGCTGCAGATCCCGGCATTTCTGTGCCGGCAGACCGATCTCTTGCTGGCGGCGGCGGCCACCGGCAGGGTCGTCAACGTCAAGAAGGGCCAGTTCCTGGCGCCCTGGGACATGGCGAACGTCGTTGCCAAGATCACCGGCGCCGGCAACCGCAATGTGCTAGTCACCGAGCGCGGCGTCTCGTTCGGCTACAACACGCTGGTGTCGGACATGCGGGCGCTGCCGATCCTGGCGCGTACCACCGGCGCGCCCGTGATCTTCGACGCCACCCATTCGGTGCAGCAGCCGGGCGGCAAGGGCACCTCGTCGGGCGGCGAGCGCGAATTCGTCCCCGTGCTGGCGCGCGCCGCGGTCGCGGTCGGCGTCGCCGGCGTGTTCATCGAAACCCACCCGGATCCGGACCATGCGCCATCGGACGGTCCCAATATGGTTCCGCTGCGCGACATGGAAGGATTGCTTCAGCGCCTGTTGCGCTTCGATGTTCTTGCCAAACAGCCTTGAGCCGTCCGACAGGTCGTTATATTTTCCGGTCGGCGTGCCTGGAGCATTGATCGCGCGCAAGGCTCCCGCGCAGGGTCGCTGTTACGAGCTATGGGCTGATACCAGAGAAGCGGAGGGTTCCGGCTCCGCGCCGGTTGCATGTCATAGTTGAGCGCACCACATTCTCTGGGTTCAGCTCCGCCGCGCCTTGCGCTCCGTCGGGAGCGCTTTGACGAGAAATGAACGAAGGAACTCGCAACATGCCCAAAACTTCGTCCGTGGGACCCAATGAACCAACGTCTGATCCAGATGAGCACGGACCGCTTCGTGCCGAACGGATCCGACCGGGGGACTACACCGCCAAGTTCCTGAAGGATTTGAAGGTTCAGAACCAGGTCATGCCGGTGGAGGAGAACTGGGACTCCAGCCGTTCAAGCCTGCCGCCGCGGGTCAGCTGGGTAATCTATCCCAATGGCGACCTCGAACGAATTGGCTTCGATTGATGGCCTGCCATCGGGTGGTGCCGGCGAATCCGGCCTGCGCCTCCCGCCTTGCACGTCCGTTCGGTTAACAGCCGTCGATGACCGAACGGGTGACGCGGCATGCCGCGCGCATTGGCACCGGCGCATACAGTCCATTCAAACGCAGGAAAAAGATTGCGTCTCATCCGCATGGTTACAGAACCCGCAGTCGAAATGGTTTCTCTTCAGGACCTGCTTTCCGCCTTCGGCTACCAGCGAATGCGTCGTCCTCGCTGAATCCTTCGTGCTGATTTCCGCTCCTCGCCAGTTCGGCCCGAGATCTATCTCCCTGCGCTGGATCAAGCCTTCGACGAAAAGACGCAGGGCGGTGTCGGCGTTGAAGGCGCTGTCCGACCCGGAACCGACCATCGACGATGCGACCTCGAATCGGGGAGGTTCTACGGGCGCGTGAACGTCGATGGAAAGCGCCCCGGCGATGGAAATTGGCTTGCGCGGGAGTTCGGGCGTTTCGCCGAAACCCAATCGGAAGCCCTCGTCGAGGACGTCGTCTCTATAGGCATAGACTGTCGCTGAACCTTGTCCGCCGCTGAGGTAGGGGAGGTCCTCGGCCACGCTTGCTCCGCCGGGTAGGGTTGCAGCTTTGGGCACCGGCGCATTGACCATCGCTACCGCGGAATCGACGGACAGGATGCCGCGTTCAAGGAACGCACCGGTCAGCGCCGGTCGGTTTCGACCGCCGAAACGGGCCTGGTCGGCCTGGATCATCGCCGCCGCCACCTGGCTGAAATATCCCGTGGTGATCGGTGCAGCACGGACGGCATCGACAATGATCTGGCCGAGGTCGCGGCTCACCGTCAGCAGGTTCGCCTCGTTGGGAGCACCGGTCGCGGTAAACATTCGGGCCAGCGCGTCCAGGAATGCACCGGTGAACACGCGGGAGAATGAATGCACCTCGGACGACAACAGGTTTGCCGGCGCCGACGGTGGCAGCAAATCGATCCTTCGATAGAAAAAGCGGTTCGCAGCATTGCGCAACGAGTCGCGGTCGACTGCCGTGGGCGACAGCTGGCGAATGGCCCAGCCGAGTTGCTCGGCGAGCCGCGAAAGCCGCGAGTTGACGTTCAGCCGGCCATGGGTCTCGGTGATGAAGGACTGGCGCATCGATGGCAGCTGAAGCGAGCAGAGGATCGCGCTTATGTCACCGAAAGATTCATGGAAGGCGCCGGTCTCGGCGTCGGCGACGTTGAAGAGTTGTGGCCGCAACGCATCCAGTACCGCATGTCCCAACTCGTGACATACGACATCGGGGCTTTCGCAAGAGCGGACGTCGATATTTGCGACGGCGCGCTGATAGAAGTGGAGTCCGGAACTGCGAATGTATCTGGCATTGAGGTCGGGAGCGGCATCCACGAGAATGACCCGCATCGGATTGGATGTGGACCACGTCGTGCCGGCCGGAAGCAGCGCGCCCCAGAAATTGATTCCGCGCGCCAGCGCTTCGGCCGCCACCCAATAGCGGAAGCCTGCCGTGCCCGGACTGTAGCGCGCCGCGGGCAGCTGAGGCTCGACGATGGCCGTTCGCAGCCGGGGGTTGGCGTTGACCGCCAGGGCGACCGGGCGCGGGGTGGCCAGGGGTGGATTCAACGTTGGTACAGTCTCGGAAAAGGGGTCGTCCCAGGTGTCGATCTCCCCCGCAGCCGGCGCTGTTCCCGGAGCAGGGGCGCCGCCGGCCGCGGCGGATTGCGTAAATTGTTGCAACTGGTTGCCGGCCGTCGTGAGCACATCGGTGACCTGCTTCAGCGCACCGACAATCAGGGCGAGGTCGTCCTGTTTCGCAGACGATCCCTCGGCTTGGTACCGCCCTTCGGGTATCTTCGGTTCGGTCTTTTTCGCCATCACTCCCTCCCATTCGCATAAAGCTTGCCGTTCACCGCACTTTGCCGGTGTGGCGGCCGATCAGGTTTACACGGAACGTGGCCACGCGGCGTGCACATGCGTCTCGTGATGCGGAGCGCCCGGGCCAAGCACCTCGGTGGCGCCGAGTTCGCGGCAGCGTGCCTTGAAGGCAGCGAGATCCGGATGCCCGGCGCTGATCCGGCGGCCGTTGACGATGTTGAAATCGGCGGCGATGCCGGCGTAGTGCCGTGAGTTGGGATTGTGCGAGCCGCCGCAGATTTCCGAAACCGAGAAGGTGTATTGCTGCGCCAGTGCGATCATCCCGCGCAGCAGTCGTCCGTCCAACATCACGACTCCGCCGGGTGCTGCGCCATAGCTGCTGCGGCGCGCAGGCCCGCCGGCCGCCATGTCGGCCATGTTCTGGCGCGCATTGGCCTGATCCGCGACCCCGGACGAATGAACCGTCGCCAGGCTGATGCCCGGGTGATTCAGAATGGTGGTTGCGAGCGAGGCCGAACTCTCGCTGGCGGTCGCCGGCGCGTTCGCCGCAACCGTGCCCGAGGCGAACGCGTCGTCGCCCCAGATCTCCTCGTAACCTTCTGCCGCTTCTCCGTCCGGGGCCGACGACCCGCCAAGATACGGGATGTCTTCGGAACCCTGAGCGTCGGCGGCCATCGCCGAGCCGGCATCCACCGGAGTGCCGTTGGCCATGATGGGCAGAATGTTCAGATCCCAATTTCCACGCCCGATCTCGCGCGCCAGATCGCGGGTGCGATAGGCGCTGGCGCGAACCGCCGGCCGGTGGTGGTTGAGGAGCCAATCGTGCCGTACGTCGACGTATTGACGGATCCAGACTTGCTCGTTGCCGCCGCGCGCCGGCGGCAGCTCGGTAAAGCGCGAACGCAGCAGTGGAAGGATGCTGCCGCTGTGGATGAAGGAGTCGTAGATGACGAGTGCGGACAGGGCCCGCGTGAACCCGTTCTCGGTGGCCCAGCGCATGGCCGGCTGGAAGTAGCGGCGGTCGAAGAACACGTCCTGTGTCTGGCGCATGACAGGATCGTCCGTGCCGGCCTGTCGGAGAAGATTCTTGAAGCGCGAGTTGTCAACCAGTGCGGTTCGGCCGATCAGCGGGAGAAATTCCCGAAGATCCTCCGAGAAGCGTGCGCCGGCGTCGACGTACATCTGCACGAGTTCACGCAGGTTTCCGTATTCCGTCGTCTGCGAGCGGCCATAGGTGATCTGCCGGATATCGTTCGGTCCGTCGTTAAAGATGCTGATCGCACCATATTTTCCCTGAATAGTGCCGGTCTCGAAGACATTGATCACGCGCTCGCAAATCAGGTGCTGGACGGGAGTGAGACCGGCGAGAT
>JAYSPJ010000965.1:0-1591 GCA_043722155.1 Bradyrhizobium sp. | reverse complement strand
TTCGATGCCGACGCCGAGGCGTCGGTCGCGGTGTTTACCGGCACCGGCGGTTATTTTTGCGCCGGTGCCGACCTCAAGGCGGTAGCATCGGGCGATCCCAACAAGAAGCGCGAGATCGGCGGCCACGATTCGATCGCGCCGATGGGGCCAAGCCGCCTGCGACTGACAAAACCGGTGATCGCGGCGGTGGAAGGATTCGCGGTGGCCGGCGGCATGGAACTGGCGCTGTGGGCCGACATGCGCGTGGTTGCCGAGGATGCCACTTTCGGCATCTTCTGCCGCCGTTTTGGGGTGCCACTGATCGATCTCGGCACCATCCGGCTGCCGCGGCTGATCGGACATTCGCAGGCGATCGATCTCATTCTGACCGGACGCGCCGTCGGCGGGCCCGAGGCGCTGCGCATGGGCCTTGCCAACCGCCTGGTGCCCAAGGGCGAAGCCCGCGCCCAGGCGATTGCGCTGGCCAAGAATATCGCGGCCTTTCCGCAAACCTGCATGCGCGCCGACCGGTTGTCGGCGCTGCGGCAGTGGGACCTCGAGGAGCAAGACGCCATCGCCAATGAAATGCGCGGCGGACTTGCCGTGATCGCCTCGGGCGAAACGTTGTCCGGCGCGGCGCGCTTTGCCTCCGGCGTCGGCCGTCACGGCGCGTTCGGCGGAGAGAGTTCCGGAGGCTAGAGCAATTTCCAGCTCACCCGAGCCAGCGCGCTTTTCTTCTCCCCTCCCTCCGCGGAGCGGCGGGGAGGGGAGTGAAGAGCATCGCCAGTCGATGCATCTCGAAGGATGAAGCATTGGAAGTGGAAATTGCTCTGGCGAAACTGCCGCCTCATGGTGAGGAGCGCGTGTTCGCGCGTCTCGAACCATGAGGCCACGTCCCAGCCTTCGCGACGCCGCGCTTCGCGCGGTTCCTCGGGGCAAGGGCAGTTCGGTGTGAAGCTATATCCCCGCCATCATCACATATTTGATCTCGACATATTCTTCCATGCCGTGATGCGAGCCTTCGCGGCCGAGGCCTGACTCCTTGACGCCGCCGAAGGGAGCGACCTCGGTGGTGATCAGGCCGGTGTTGACGCCCACCATGCCCGACTCCAGGGCTTCGGCGACCCGCCAGACCCGGCCGAGATCGCGCGAATAGAAATACGACGCCAGGCCGAACGGCGAGTTGTTGCACATCGCGATCACCTCGGCTTCGTCCTTGAAGCGGAACACCGGCGCCAGCGGCCCGAAGGTTTCCTCCTGCGACACCAGTGCGTCCGGCGCGACGTTGGACAGCACCGTCGGCTCGAAGAAGGTGCCGCCGAGCGCGTGGCGTTTGCCGCCGGTGACGATCTTGGCGCCGTGTTTGACGGCGTCTGCAATGTGCTTCTCGACCTTGAGGATCGCATCCATGTTGATCAGCGGCCCCTGCGTCACGCCTTGCTCGGTGCCGTCGCCGATCTTCATCGCCGCGACTTTCCTGGAAAGCTTTTCGACGAACTGGTCGTAGATCCCGTCCTGGGCATAGAGGCGGTTGGCGCAGACGCAGGTCTGGCCCATGTTGCGGTATTTCGAAACCATGGCGCCTTCGACCGCGGCGTCGATATCGGCATCG
>JAYSPJ010000964.1:0-5077 GCA_043722155.1 Bradyrhizobium sp. | reverse complement strand
TCGACGATGAGGCGGAGACCATTGCCGATTCCACCTTCATTCGCGCGCATATTGAAGGCAAATACGGCTTCGATTTCGACGCGCCCCTCAGCTTGCAGCCGCGCGCGCAGGCCTGGGCGTTCGAGCGGATGATCGAGCACCACGTCTATTGGGCGCTGGTCGGCGCGCGCTGGGTCGATGCTGAAAATTTCGCCAAGGGGCCTGCGCACTTCTTCGACGCGGTGCCCGAGCATCTGCGCGAAAAACGCCGCGAGGACGCGCAGTTCCGCGTCGCCGAGAACTATTTGCTGAGCGGCCTCGGCCGCCACGCCCCGGACGAAGATACCGACCTTGCGGTCCGCTCGCTGTTTGCGCTGTCGGTCCAGTTCGGGGACAAGCCCTATCTGATGGGGGACACGCCATGCGGCACCGATGCCACCGCATTCGGTGCGCTTGCCGGGATTTTGACGCCCTACTTCGCGTCGCCCTTGCGCGAGCGGACCGAGCATTTCAGGAATCTGACGGCCTATGTCGACCGGATGATACTGCAATATTATCCGGACTTTGCCTGGGAGAAGCAGCGCGAGGCGGCGTGAATTTGAGCAGGTGCCGCGTCGTCCCTGCGAACGCAGGGACCCATACCGCATGATCTATCGATCTGAAGGTCCTGTTCGACGACATCGTGTAACACCGAGCGACGGTGGTTATGGGTCCCTGCGTTCGCAGGGACGACGATAGTTTCAAGCGAGCCGCTCGCCCTTCAGCGTCGCCAGCTCCGCTTCCAGCTCCGTGATCCGTGCGTCGCGCGCGGCCAGTGCTGCCGCGACGTCGGCGGCGTCGAATTTCTGCGGGATGTGTTGTGGGCAGTTGGTGTCCCATGCCGAAATCCTGAACAGGATGACCTGTTCGCCCCGCGCCTTGTAACCGCCGGGCATCAGTGATTGGAGCAGCGTCGGATCGTCATCGACCATTCGTGCCTCGCCCCAGATCTTGACGCGGCGGCGATGGGCATAGTCCATCAGGAAGATGTTGGTCTTGGGGTTTTCCGACAGGTTGCCCTGCGTGATGTATTGCCGGTTGCCACCGTAATCGGCGAATGCCAGCGTATTCTTGTCCAGAATTTTGACAAAACCATTCGGGCCGCCGCGATGCTGGATGTAGGGCTGGCCGTCGGCGGTGGCGGAGGCGAAGTACAGGCTGTTGGCTTCCGCCAGGAACGCGGCGAGTTCCGCGTCGATGGCGGTGCGCCAACCGCCGCGCTGCTCGACATGGGCATAGGCCTCGCGCGATCCCTTGCGGGTCTGGATCGTCTTCACCGCAGGCGTGAACGCCACGTCGCTGGAATAGGTGCGGGTGTCTGACATCGGAACCTCCGGGGCCGTCCGACGGCGAAGCGCCGCCTTCGCCCCCAACATGGACCTTTCCCGATTTTGAGCAATTGCCCGAATTGACACTTCATTATTTCAATATATGAAATAATGCCCATGGATCGCATCGAAGCCATGCAGGCCCTTGTCGCCGTGGCCGACCTCCGGGGTTTTGCGCCGGCCGCCCGCAAACTTGGGCTGTCGCCGTCGGGCGTGACGCGCCTGATCGCGGCGCTGGAGGATCGACTCGGCGCGCGGTTGTTGCAGCGGACCACGCGGTCAGTAGCGCTGACCGATGTCGGCGCGCGCTATCTCGAGCGCATCAGGGGCATCCTCGCCGATGTCGAGGAAGCCGAAGGTTCTGTCGAGGGCGAACGCACCCGGCCGAGCGGGCGGCTGACCGTCTCGGCGCCTGTCGGGTTCGGCCGCCTGCACGTCAGTCCGGTCATGTCGGCCTATCTGATCCGCTATCCAGAGGTTTCGGGCGAATTGCGGCTATCGGACCGCATGATCAACCTGGTGGAGGACGGCGTCGATCTTGCCATCAGGATCGGTCACCTCGCCGATTCCAGCCTGGTTGCCCGTCAGGTCGGCGAGATGCGGCGGATCGTGGTCGCTTCCAGCGGCTACCTGAAGGCGCGCGGCGAGCCGAAGACGCCGAACGCCATCGGGTCGCACGCGACCATACAATTCGGCGCCACGGCCGCAGCGCCGGACTGGCGCTTTGTCGAAGCGGACCGCGATATTCGCGTCGCCTGCACGCCACGGTTCCTGACCAACAGCGCCGATGCCGCGATCCAGCATGCCGAGCAGGGCGGCGGCCTGACCCGGGTGCTGGCCTATCAGGCCGCGGCGGCGATCAAGGCCGGCCGGCTGAAAATCGTGCTGGCCGAATTCGAAGCGCCGCCGCTGCCGATCCACATCGTCTATCCGACCTCGCGGCTGTTGTCGGCCAAGGTGCGGGCGTTCGTCGATCTCGTGGTCGAACTCAGCGACTGGCATTTCGGCTAGCTGCGATCATGCCTTCTTCGGCACCACGCGGAACGTCGCATTGGCGCGTGCGATCACGACGTCGTCGGCCTTGATCAGGCTCTGCGCAAAGCAGATCGTGCGGCCGGTCCTGATTACGTCGGGCTCCACCGCGAGCCATTGTCCGACCTGCGCGGTGCCGATGAAATCGACCGCGAGGCCGATCGTCACCAGTGAGGACACGCCGCCCATTTGGTGGGCGCAGCTATAGCCCATCGCATTGTCGGCGAGCGCAGCGATCAGCCCGCCGTGTATCAGGCCGCGGCCGTTGGTATGCGGTCTTGCCAGCCGCAATCCGATGATGACGGCCTTGTCGGTTAGCTTCGAATAGAGCGGCTCCCAGGGTTCGGTGAGCGGACTCTGACGCGTGTGGCGTTCAAAGCCGTCGGGAATATCGATATCGATAGCGGTCATGCGAGGAATCCGGATGTTGGCAATTGCTGCCGCCATTGAACGCCATCCCGCAACGAAACGCACCGCATACAAAGTTTAAAACGGGATCTGCGCACTTGTGTTTGGCGGAGGCAGCAGTTGCGCGGGCCGATTAATACGGCAGCCCCACATAATTCTCCGCCAGCGACGCCTTGGCCGCCTTCGATCCCACCAGATAATCCAGCTCCGCCAATTGAATCCGCGCGCCGAATTCGCCTTGATCGGGAAATTTGTGCAGCATCGAGGTCATCCACCACGAAAAGCGCACCGCCTTCCAGACCCGCGACAGCGCCTTTGCGGAATAGGCGTCGATTCCGGCGGAGGATTTCTCGTCATAGAACTCGCGCAACGCGTGCGACAGGAAACGCACGTCGCTGGCGGCGAGGTTGAGCCCCTTGGCGCCGGTCGGCGGCACGATATGGGCGGCGTCGCCGGCGAGGAACATCCGCCCGAACCGCATCGGCTCGGCGACGAAACTGCGCAGCGGCGCGATGCTCTTTTCGATCGAAGGCCCGGTGATCAATTTGTCGACGGCCTCCTGGTCCAGCCGCCGCTTCAATTCGTCCCAGAACCGTTCGTCCGGCCATTGGTCGACATGGTCGTCGAGCGGGCATTGCACATAGTAACGGCTGCGGTGCATCGAGCGCATGGTGCAGAGCGAAAAGCCCCTGGCGTGGTTGGAGTAGATCAGCTCGTGGCTGACCGGCGGGGTCTCCGACAGGATTCCGAGCCAGCCGAACGGATAGACCCGTTCGAAGGTCTGGATATCAGAAGGTTCGACGCTGGCACGGCTGACGCCGTGAAATCCGTCGCAGCCGGCGATGAAATCGCAGGCGATCTCGTGGGCAACGCCGTCCTTGAGGTAGCTCACCCGCGGACGGTCGGTGTCGAAGTCGTGCGGCCTGACGTCGGCGGCTTCATAGACCGTGGCGAGGCCGGCCGCCCTGCGCGCGTTCATCAAATCGAGCGTCACCTCGGTCTGGCCGTAGATCATCATGGTCTTGCCGGTGGCGGCCTTCAGATCGATGCGGTGGCGTGCGCCGCCGAAGGCGAGTTCGAGGCCGTTGTGAACCAGGCCCTCGCGGTGCGCGCGCGCGCCGGCGCCGGCTTCGTCGAGCAGGACCACGGTCCCTTCCTCGAGCAGGCCGGCGCGAATGCGGCCGAGCACATAGTCCGGCGTCTGGCGTTCCAGGATGACGTTGTCGATGCCGTAGGCGTGGAGCAGTTGCCCGAGCAGCAAGCCCGCCGGCCCTGCGCCAATGATGGCTACCCTTGTCCGCAAATCTTGCTCCCCAGACTATTGTACGCTTCAACCAAAACCATCGCCGCCGCCGCGCGTCTTGCAATGATAATTATATGATATAACAATATCCGCAAAGGGCCATTGAAGCCTGATAGCATGAGGGAGAGAACTCGATGAGGAAAACGTTATTGGCGTTGCTGCTGGCTGCCAGCGTGACGCCCGCGTTCGCGCAGGAAAAGACCTTCGAACTGAAGCTGTCGCACTGGGTGCCGGCCTCGCATCCGCTGCAGAAGGCGCTGGAAGACTGGGGCGCCGCGGTCGAGAAGGAAACCGGCGGCACCATCAAGTACAAGGTCTATCCCGCACAGCAGCTCGGCAAGGCCTTCGACCATTACGACATGGCACGCGACGGCATCGCCGATGTCACCTACATCAACCCGGGCTATCAGCCCGGCCGTTTTCCGATGATCGGCGCCGGCGAGCTGCCGTTTCTGATGTCGGATGCCAAGGGCGGCTCGATGGCGCTCGATGCCTGGTACCGGAAATATGCCGAGAAGGAGATGAAGGACGTCAAGTTCTGCCTCGGCTTCATCCATTCGCCGTCGTCGTTCCACTCGCGCACCAAGAAGATCGTGGTGCCAGACGACATCAAGGGCATGAAGATCCGCCCCGCCCATGCCACCATGGCGAATTACGTGACCTCGCTCGGCGGCACCAACGTGCAGTCCTCGGCCCCGGAAGTCCGCGACATCATCGAGCGCGGCGTGGCCGACGCCGTCACCTTCCCGTGGGGATCAGTGCTGCTGTTCGGCATCGACAAGGTAACGAAGTATCACATGGAAGCTCCGCTCTACGTCACGACATTTGCCTTCGTGATGAACAAGGACAAATACAGCCAGATGTCCGACCGCCAGAAGAAGGCGATCGATAACAACTGCAACACCCAGGCGGCCGGCCGCGTCGGCGAACCCTGGGGCAAGTACGAGAACTCCGGCGTCGACAAGATCAAGGCGCTGGCCGACCATGA
>JAYSPJ010000963.1:0-5741 GCA_043722155.1 Bradyrhizobium sp. | reverse complement strand
AGATCGACCGTCGGCACAATGGCATTGGTGAACGGCAGCAACATGGTCGAGCCGCTGGGCGGGGCGATCTCGATGATGTCGCCGGCGCCGAAATTATGGATCGCGAGGACGCGGCCGAGCGGTTCATTGGCGGCGTTGACCGCGGCAAGCCCGATCAGGTCGGCGTGGTAATATTCATCCTCGTCGGTAGCAGGCAGTTTTTCGCGCGCGATGTAGAGTTCGATGCCGTTGAGCCGTTCGGCATCCTCGCGGGTGGCGATGCCTTTCAGCGTCGCCACCAAGTGACCCTTTACCTCGCGGGCGGTCGCGATTTCAAACGACCGCACGCCGTCTTTTGTCATCAGCGGTCCGTAGGTCTGCACCGCCAGCGGGTCTTCGGTAAAAGTCCACAGTTTGACCGCGCCGCGCACGCCGTGCGGGGCGCCGATGCGGGCGATGCAGATTTGTGCCGGCATCGCCACGCGCCGTTGCGCTTACTTCTTGGCCGCGGCTGCGGCTGCCGTCTTGGCGGCTGCTGCGGTCGCTGCGGAGGCCGTCGCGGCGGCTTCGGCGTTGGCCTTGCGCTCCTTGCGCGGCAGGGCCTTTTCCGGATTGTTGCGCGCGGCGCGCTTGACCACGCCGGCGGCATCGAGGAAGCGCGACACGCGGTCCGACGGCTGCGCGCCCTTGGCGAGCCAGCTCTTGACCTTGTCCATGTCGAGCTTCAGCCGGGCTTCGTTGTCCTTCGGCAGCAGCGGATTGAAATGGCCGAGACGCTCGATGAAGCGGCCATCGCGCGGAAAGCGCGAGTCGGCGACGACGACGTGATAGACCGGGCGCTTCTTGGTGCCTGCGCGGGCGAGGCGGATAACGACTGACATTGAGTTCTCCTGTTGATGCGTCGATTTGAATGGGTGTTTGTTTGACTAACCCGTCATTCCGGGGCGCGAAGCGAACCCGGAATCTCGAGATTCCGGGTCTGGTCCTGCGGACCATCCCGGAATGACGAGGTGAGAGGTTCGAATTTCTTCATTTCTTCTTCCCCAATCCGGGAAAGCCGCCGAGGCCCGGTAGGTTGGGCTTGCCGCTGAGACCAGTGAGCCCCGGCAAATTCGGCAGGCCGGAGCGCAGGCCCGCCGGCAGATCCTTCGGCAGTGCGGGCATGCCGCCCGGGCCAGCGCCGCCGGGCATTTTTTCCGCCAGCGCCTTCATCTGCTCGGGCGAGGGCATGCCGCCGCCGCCACCAAAGCCCATTGCCTGCGCGATGCCGGCCATCGGGCCGCGCTTGCCCTGGCCCATGGCCTTCATCATGTCGGCCATGTTCCGGTGCATTTTCAGGACTTTGTTGACTTCCTCGACCTTGAGGCCTGCGCCGGCGGCGATGCGTTTCTTGCGGCTGGCTTTCAGGATATCGGGGTTCTTGCGCTCCTGCCGCGTCATCGAATCGATCACCGCGACCTGGCGCTTCAAAATCCTGTCGTCGATCCCGGCATTGGCGATCTGGTTCTTCATCTTGGCGATACCGGGCATCATGCCCATCAGCCCGCTGATGCCGCCCATATTGGCCATCTGCAGCAATTGCTCGCGCATGTCGGAGAGATCGAACTGACCCTTGCGCATCCGCTCGGCGGTGCGCGCGGCCTTCTCGGCGTCGATGTTGGCGGCGGCTTTTTCGACCAGCGACACCACGTCGCCCATGCCGAGAATGCGGCCGGCGATTCGGCTCGGATGAAAATCCTCCAGCGCGTCGGTCTTTTCGCCGGTGCCGATCAGCTTGATGGGTTTGCCGGTGACCGCGCGCATCGACAGCGCGGCACCGCCGCGGCCGTCGCCGTCGACCCGCGTCAGCACGATGCCGGTGAGGCCGACGCGCTCGTCGAACGAGCGCGCGAGGTTGACCGCGTCCTGGCCGGTCAGCGAATCCGCGACCAGCAGCACTTCGTGCGGGTTGGCGGCGGTTTTGATCTCGGCCGCCTCCGTCATCATTTCTTCGTCGAGCGTGGTGCGGCCGGCGGTGTCGAGCAGCACCACGTCGTAGCCGCCGAGCTTGGCGGCTTCCAGCGCGCGTTTCGCAATCTGCGCCGGCTTCTGGCCGGCCACGATCGGCAGGGTCTGGATATCGAGGTCGCGCCCGAGCACCGCGAGTTGTTCCATCGCCGCCGGGCGGTAGATGTCGAGCGAAGCCATCAGCACCTTGCGCTTGTCGCGCTGGGTCAGGCGGCGGGCGAGTTTGGCCGTGGTGGTGGTCTTGCCGGAGCCTTGCAGGCCGACCATCATGATGGCGACCGGCGGCACGGCATTGAGGTCGATGGTCTGGCCGTCGGAGCCGAGCGTGGCGATCAGTTCGTCATGGACGATCTTCACCACCATCTGGCCTGGAGTCACCGACTTGACCACGGTGGCGCCGATCGCCTGCTCGCGGACTTTTTCGGTAAAACTCCGGACCACGTCGAGCGAGACGTCGGCCTCGAGCAGCGCGCGGCGCACCTCGCGCATCGCGGCATCGACGTCGGCTTCCGTCAGCGACCCGCGCCGGGTCAGCCGATCGAGAATGCCACCAAGTTTTTCCGACAGATTGTCGAACACGTCAGCTCTTCCTGTTGCCTCACCCTGCGTCTCGAAGGGTGGCCATTCTGCCGTACTCATCCTTCGAGACGCCGCTGCGCGGCTCCTCAGGATGAGGGGTAGTCCAAACACTTTTACGCCCGAGGGCGCATCGCGCTGTCGGACGTTGACCTCCGGCCTCCAGGGCCGGGCGGCGGGTCGAAAAGAACGTCTTTCCGAGAATTGCGGCGGTTAAACCCCCGCGAGCCCCGAAAGTCAAGAAAAGTCGGGGCTGGATGGCGTTTTCGTGGACCCTGGAGATCGGCCACCCCCTTGCCGACACACGCATTTTGGAGCCAATCGGGCCATGAAGGTTACCCGCCGCCGTGTTCTCACCGCTCTAGCCGGCGCAGCCGCGGTCATCGGTGCGCCGTCAGTCTGGATTCAAACCATGAAAATCTATGACGGTCCCGTCTCGGACCATTTCGACGGGACGCAATTCTTCGATCCTGACGGGGTGCCGCCGAAATCGCTCGCCGAAGTGCTGCGCTGGCAGTTCGGTGGCGACCGGCAACGCGCGAAATGGCCGGAATGGGCACCGAGCCCGCATGCCGACACGCCGCCCCCGCGCGTCAACGGCGGCAAGGTTCGGTTGTCGTTCGTCGGTCACGTCAGCTGGCTGATCCAGACCTCGGGGCTGAACATCCTGATCGATCCGGTGTGGTCGGCGCGGGTCTCGCCGGTGAGTTTTGCGGGACCGAAACGCCGCAACGATCCCGGCATCGCGTTCGACGCGCTGCCCGACATCGACGTCGCGCTGGTGTCGCATGGCCACTACGATCATCTCGACCTCGCCACGCTGTCGAAACTCGCCGCGAAATTCGCCCCCCGCGTGATCACGCCGCTCGGCAACGATGCCACCATGCGCGGCGCCAATGAGGCCATCAAGGCCGAGGCGTTCGACTGGCACGACCGCATCGAACTCGGCGGCGGCGTCGCGGTGACGCTGGTGCCGACGCGGCACTGGAACGCGCGCGGCCTGTTCGACCGCAACAGGGCGCTGTGGGCCAGTTTCGTGCTGGAGACGCCGGCGGGCAAGATCTACATCGTCTGTGATTCCGGCTACGGCGAGGGCGCGCATTTCCGCAAGGTCGCCGAGAAACATGGCCCGCTGCGGCTGGCGATCCTGCCGATCGGCGCCTATGAGCCGCGCTGGTTCATGAAGGATCAGCATATGAATCCGGCCGATGCCGTGAAGGCGCTGGCCGATTGCGGCGCGGCGCAGGCGCTGGCGCATCACCACGGCACCTTTCAGCTCACCGATGAGGCGATCGACGCGCCGGTCACCGCACTGCATGCCGCGCTCGACGATACCAGCATTCCGCGCGAGCGCTTTGTGGCGCTCAAGCCGGGTCAGGTGTTCGAAGTCTGATTACCTCGGCGGCCCGGCCAGGCGAGCGCCGAGCCGGGACGGCATCTCATTCCTTCGGCTTGATCGACCACGACACGCTGACCGTCACCGAAAGCGTCTCTTCGCCCTGCGCCACCGGTGCTGCCGCCACCATGCCGGCGGACATCTTGCGATAGGGCATCGGGCCGGGTGAACCTTCTTCCGAGATGCTGAGCGGCGCGCCGAGCGTGATGCCGGCGGCCCTGGCATAGATCTCGGCCTTGCGGCGGGCATCGGCGACAGCCTTTTCGCGGGCCTCGTCGAGCAGTTTGGAGGCCTGCGACACCATGAAATGGATGCCGCCGATCTCGTTGGCGCCGGCGCCCACCAGCGTGTCGATCACGCCGGCGACCCTGGCGACGTCGCGCACCCTGATCGTCACGCGATTGCTGGCGCGGTAGCCGACGATGGCGGAAGGGCCGGTGCGGTTGGGCGCGCCTTGCGGCTGCAGCGACAGCCGCGAGGTCTGAACATCCTTTTCGTCGATGCCGGCGCCCTTCAGCGCCAGCAGCACCTTGCCCATCGCCGTGTTGTTGGCGTCGGACGACTCGCGCGCGGTTTTCGCCTCGGAGGTGACGCCGCCATCGACCAGCGCCAGATCGGGCGGCACCGAGACGGTGGCCTCGCCGGTGACGGAAATCGCCGCGGGCGGAACGGTCTGCGCCAGCGCGGGTGCCGCGAACAGCGTGACCGCGGCGATGGTGGCGGCGAGCGCGTTGCGATGTTTCATAAGCGTCACTTCAGCGGCACGTAGACGTTGATGACCAGTCTGTCTTCCGCGGTCTTGAGGGGATCGGTGATGTATTCCTCGATGAAAGTGTCCTTGGCCTCCAGCTTCTTCTCGTCGAGGTGGTTGGTGATCGCCTCGTAGGTATTGTCCATATTGTCGTAGGAACCGCGATGGACGAATTTCAGCGCCTTGCCGTCGGGCGATTTGCCGATGCTGATGTCCTTGGTCAGGTTCTTGGGATCCTGCTCGACCGGAATTTGGGCGAGGAAGGTGAAGCCGCTATCGTCGGTCGAGGTATAGACGATCATCGGATTGCCTGAGGCCTTGATGCCCTGCTTGTCGAGCAGCGCCGTCAGTGCCTTGAACGAATCGATCAGGGTGTCGAACGCCGAATCCCAGGTGGCGGTGCCCTTGATGATGACGACTTTCTTGGGCTCCAGCGTGATCTGCTCGCCAAAGGGGTCGGCGGTCTGAACCGGCGCCGGGGCCGGCGGGATTGCCGGGGTCTGCGCCGCTGCGGGGGGAGCCGCGGGAGGGGCCGAAGGGCTTGCCACCGGAGCAGGGGTCTCGGTCGGCGCCGGGGCCGGCGTTGCTGACGGGGCAGGCGACGGCGTCACGGGGCTGCTCGCCGCGGGAGGTGCCGGCGCCGGCGATTGCGCCAGCGCCGCGCTACCCCAGCCCAACGCCGCGACCGCGATCAGCGCGATCATGCCGATGCGAGAAGAGCTCATAAGATTCATCGGATGGTCCCCATAGTCCGTGCAGACTTGCGTTTCGCGGCGTTGCCCCGGATCAGGCCTGGCAAACTCGACATTGGAATGTTAGCACGCGCGGCCTGATTTCGTCCCATGACAGATATGTCATGCGCGTCCGCCGCCGGGCGCGGGCGTCCGACACAGATTTGCCGCACTGGCCAATCCGCCCTTGTTCGCCATATAAGGCAGGCATAATCCACGGAAATTCCATGAGCGCGCTCGCCAACCACGCATTCGCCAAGATGAACGGCATCGGCAACGAGATTGTCGTGGTCGATCTGCG
>JAYSPJ010000962.1:0-3491 GCA_043722155.1 Bradyrhizobium sp. | reverse complement strand
AGGCGGCGGATTTCGCGAAGGGGCATCTGGGGTCGAACCTTGAACGCATCGTGCGCGCCAGCCACAAGCCGGTGTTCATTGCCTCGCGCGCATTCAAGCCGATTTCCAAGGTCCTGGTCGCCTATGATGGCGGGGCGTCCGCAATGAAGGCGGTCGATCACATTGCCCGCAGCCCGCTGTTCCAGGGACTGGCGGTGCATATCGTGACGGTGGGAAGCGCTAAGCCGGAGGTAACAAAGGGTCTGGAAGACGCAAAGGCGATGCTAAAGGCCGCAGGGATCGATGCCGACACTTCCATCCTGGCCGGTCAGCCGGAAACTGCGCTTGGCAAACTGGTCGACGAGGCGAAATTCGACATGCTGGTGATGGGCGCCTATGGCCATAGCCGCATCCGCAGCCTGATCATCGGATCGACCGCCACGGCGATGATCCGGTCCTGCAAGGTGCCGGTCGTCTTGATGCGCTGACGGCATGACCAAGCCTGACCGCCACATCCGAGACGGCAGGTTTTGGGAAGCAGTGTTTGGTTGGTTCGAAGTTGTCGAACGTCCGCTCCGGGCCGAAAATGATTATGATCATCTCACCATCGATCAGTTTACATCAACGCCACATCAACCCGCGAATGCACGTTTCGCACCAAGTTTGCTGCCGAAAGTCGGTGAAACTGGCCCAGTGCAAACATGGAAATCGCGCAAAATCAAAGCCTTGCAGCGTAAGCCATTGAAAAGACTAACCTAATGGAATCGCCGCGATTTAGGCTCATAACCTGAAGGTCACAGGTTCAAATCCTGTCCCCGCAACCAGACTTTCTAACAATATATCAAAGGCTTAGGACGATTCAGGGCGCCCCGCGGGGCGATTTCTGCGTTGCAACTCAGCACAACACATTCCCCAAAGATTCCAAACCCTTACAGCCGCTCCCATTTCTTCCGTGCAACACTCATGCGACACGGGGATCACAAGATGTTCTTTGGATGTTCACTGTCCGATTGAACTTGATCTTCATGCTAACCAGAGCAGTCATGTCCCCGACATCAAGTTGGAGACCGCCATGACCATGACTAACGCCGCTGCTCTGGATGCCTTCATCGCCGCGAAGGCCGAGATCGACAAGATGCTTGAGCGACTCGCGGCGCATAGCGGCGATCACTTCGACTGCAGCCCCGACGATGTGCATTGGGGTCACGTCGGCACGTTGGACCACTACCGCGACTGCCTCCGCGAAATCACCGACATGGCGTTCCGCGAGGGCGAGCACGTGGGCTGACATTGCCGGCGTTGTACGGGCGGGACAGCGATAGACAGATGGTGAGCGATTCCACATTGACGCCGTAGCGGCGATGGCTGATCGTCTCGCCATGCTTCCTTTCTCCACCGAGTTCCCTGTCCGAACCAGTCCCAACCGCGCTGCCTTCGTTGCTGAGGTAGTGGGTTGGCTTCACGGTATGAAGCATCAGACAGTGCTTTCAAGCGGTTCCGAGGCGGAGCTCGATGGAGCCAATGTCCATGTGCGATCGGCAATCGGCGAGGAACTCCGAATGCGGGAGCTTCAATCCGCTGATGGCTGGATTGCAATTGGCGCCCGACATGACCTGCCGGATGACTTGGGACGGGTATGGCGTACCGAGTGCGTTTTGCGACGTGGAGCAGCGGACGGCGGCCAAGATCTTGTTCGTCTTCGCACCCAGTGCATCGCGACCACAGCTGGCGCGAGACTGGAAACCCCGAGAAAGCCTTACCTCATCAAGGCTCTCATCAAGAACGGATGGGGCGGCAAGGACCGGCAGTTTGAAGTATCAGATCAACCGATCTGGCTGGCGAACAACGAGGAGGGTCTGTCCACTGCCAGAGCGGTTACCTTAGGTGATGCCACGAAGTGGCTTCCGACCGTCTATATTTCAGCAACAGGCAAGTCGACGTGGCTGCTCGGTCAGCGTGAGATTGAAAAGCTGGCCTATGACCTCAGTGGCATTGCGCATGTCGTTGTCGAACCGGATCGTGCATTTTCATTCTTACTTCGAGTGCAAACCGAGGCAATGAATGCTTATGGCGGCACCCTGGCCTTGTCGTCCCCAGGTCAGGGCATTGTCAGGAGGTATTACGTAGGATGGCAGATCCAAGATGCAGTCGAACTGGCGGCAACGATCAGGGAGGCGGCTTCAACCCTTCGAAGCCAGATGCCATCGTTTGGTTGGGACTGGACCGAACTGCAGGAACAGGCCCTTCGGGCCCAACGCGCAAGCGAAAAGAGTCGGCTAACTGCAGCAGAAAGTGAGCAACTCTACATCGATGAGATCGACAACCTGCAAGATAGGATAAGGCAACTGGAGCAGCAGCTTGTTGCCCGGCCATCTGACAGTGTAGGAACAGACGAGGGCGAGTTTTCTGCTGACAACCTCATTCGGCGTATCGGGCCGGAGATATACTCCGGAGAGGTATCAGACAGGCTGCGGCTTGCGGCCAGAACAACATTGTCGGTCGCGGAGCAGATCGGCCTCGACACAAGGTCGAAGGTCATCTTGCAGCGAGTGCTTGACCGGCTTCCTGTGTCGCCCGCTCTCGCTGAACTTTCCCAAGACCTTGGAAGAGCAACGAAGGATCCTAAGCGCGTTGCCAGCGAACTGACGTCCCTACTCGCTCGACATGGCTATTCGGAAAAATCGGATAACAAGCACATCCGACTGGAAGCCGACGAGCAATTCGACGGCCTTGACGCGATTACGATCCCGAAGACGCCGAGCGATCATCGAGGACTGACGAATCTGCGAAAGCAGATCGAACGCACACTTGGCATTACCAAGCTTGGTGATTGAAGAATCTTAAGCTGCCACGGTCCCCACGCCATCAAGCCGTACCGCGACGCTGGTGACGCCATTCCCGGCGACCTCGGTCGCGATCCCCACAGGGAAGCGCCCAGCGCCGGGCAGGTTGATGTTTTTCGCCGTACTATCCCATGCGACGCGGGTGCCGACCGACACCACCGCTGCGCTGGCCTTGGGCAGTTGGTAGACGCCTTTGGTCGCGATTTCGAGGGCATCTCCCTCAGCTGCAGCATGGAGGGCGACGCCGAAGAGGCTGCCAACGATCAGGCCTTCGCCAGAGAAGATGCCACCGGTAGGGGCGGTGACGTCGATGACGTCGCCTTCTTGGATGTAGTTTTTCATTCTCAAAGTCCTTTCGAGGATTGGATGCGGACGACGGAAATGCGCTGGGGGCCGGTGGAGGCGATCTGGCGGTTGAGGTCGCCCAGCGCCGCCGCCATTTCGACGTCGGTGGCGTAGGCGACGCGCTTGCCATCATATTCCACTGTGCGAACGCCCTGATAGCGGGCGGCCATCAGGGCTTCGCGCCATTCGGTGAGTTGGGCAAGAGTTGCCATCACACACCCAAGTTCAGGAACCAGCCACGGTGGTCAATGAAGCCTGCTCCAAAATCGAGGATCACCCGGATTTCCACGCCATCGACATCCCAGCCCGAGCGGCTTTCGACCT
>JAYSPJ010000961.1:0-3837 GCA_043722155.1 Bradyrhizobium sp. | reverse complement strand
GTCAGCGTCGATCGCTTGCCGTCGTTCATCACCGGACCGCAGCCGCAGATCAGCAGCGCGCCGCCGGCATTCGAGGGCGGCGAGCGCTTTCCGCGCCGGCGCCGCCGGCCGCACGGGCCGCGCCCCGAAGGCGCCGTCGCGCCTGCCGTGCCCAGCGATGATTTCAATCCGGGGAATGAGTAAGACGGCATTTCGATTTCGTAGGGTGGGCAAAGCGAAGCGTGCCCACCGACCGGATTGATATGGCAATCGGCGAGAAATGGTGGGCGCGGCGCAAGCGCGCCTTTGCCCACCCTACCGACTCTTCAAAACATCATCCCGCTGCACTGACGACGGCACCAGCACCGGCTCCAGCGCCGGAATCAGGCGCGTGCGCTCGCGCTGCGCCGGGATCGCGCGATAGACCTGTTTGGTCGCTTCCACGATATGCACGCCGGCGAACGGCAGCGACAGCGTGGCACCGACCCGCTCCCATGCCATCGCGGAGCGCAGGAACCAGCCGCCCGCGACCGGCGGCATGAACAGCGCCTCGCCCCAGGAAGCCGGCGTGAACCAGGTCTGCCGAAGCAACTGCGTGATCTGCGAGCGCGAATACGGCCGGCCGTGACCGAACGGCGTGTTGTCGGTGCGGGTCCACACCCCGCGCCGATTCGGAATAACCGCCATCATTCGGCCGGAGGGCGCCAGCACCCGCCATACCTCGCGCAACAGCCCTTCGGGATCGTCGGACATTTCCAGCGCGTGGACCAGGAGAATGCGGTCGACCGCGGCATCCGGCAGCGGCAGCGAGAATTCGTCGACCAGGGTCGCCAGCGTCGGCCGCGCGGTCGGCCATTTCAGCACGCCCTGCGCCGCCGGCATGAAGGCGATGCAGCGCTCCGAGTCTTCCCGGAAAAGTCCGAGGTAGGGCGTGGGATAGCCGAGGCCGAGCACGCGCTGGCCCTGCGCGTTCGGCCAGCGGGAACTGATGCCGCGATTGATCAGCCGCCGCGCCACGATGCCGAGGCGCTGCGAATAGAAATTGCGGAGATCGATGACATCGATGGTCATGACCGCAATCTAACACGCCGCCAGCCTGCACGGCGCGCAGAATATGGCATTGCCTGCGAAGCGTTAACGCCATATTTCATGCCTGTATGCGGCGGTACCGGCGCCCTCGCCTGACCGGATGACGCCTCACTGGATCACGGAGATATCATGGCTGCCGAAATTCGCCTGTTCACCTGCCTCACCGATAATTTCGGCTATCTGATCCACGACCCCGCGACCAAGGCCACCGCCTCGATCGACGCGCCGGAGGCTGCTCCCGTGATCAAGGCGCTGGAGCGCGAGGGCTGGACGCTGACGGATATCCTGATCACCCACTATCATGGCGACCATGTCGGCGGCGTCGCCGAGCTGAAGCAGAAATACGGATGCCGCGTGGTCGGCCCGCACGACAAGTCCGCCAAAATCGCCAATGTCGACCTGCGCGCCGGCCAGGGCGACGTGGTGAAGGTGGGAGGCCTGCTGGCGCGGGTGCTGGAAACGCCGGGCCATACGCTCGACCATATCAGCTACGTATTCGACGCCGAGAAGGCGCTGTTCGCCGCCGACACGCTGTTCTCGATCGGCTGCGGACGGGTGTTCGAAGGCAACTATTCGATGATGTGGGACTCGCTTCTGAAGCTGCGCGCGCTGCCCGACGATTTCAAACTCTATTGCGGCCATGAATATACCGCGGCCAACGTCAAATTCGCGCTCACCGTCGAGCCCGACAATGCCGCCCTGAGGGCGCGCGCCGAGGCAGTGACGCAACTGCGCGCCGCCAACAAGCCGACGGTCCCGACGCTGCTCGGCGACGAGAAAAAAGCAAATGTGTTCCTGCGCGCCGACGAGCCGTCGGTCGCGGCCAGCTTGCGGATGAAGGGCGCCGATCCCGCCGCGGTGTTCGGCGAATTGCGCGAACGCAAGAACAAGTCCTGATGGCAGAATCCTGATGGTTGACCTGCCCTCCGCCGCCGGGATCATCGCACGGCTTGAATTGAAACCGCATCCGGAAGGCGGGCATTATCGCGAGACCTTTCGCGATTCCCGCCTCGACGCCGATGGGCGCTCCCTGTCCACGGCGATCTATTTCCTGCTGGCGCGCGGCGAGCGCTCGCACTGGCATCGCATCGATGCGGTGGAGGCGTGGCATCATTACGCAGGCCACGCCCTGAGCCTGCGGATTGCCGATGACGGCGGTCGGCGCATCGTCAGGCTCGGTCCCGATCTCGCCGCCGGCGAAGTGCCGCAAGCGATCGTACCCGCGCGGGCATGGCAATCCGCCGAAAGCAACGGCGACTGGACGCTGGTCGGATGCACCGTCGCCCCGGGGTTCGATTTTGCGACGTTCGAACTGGCGCCGAAGGGCTGGGAGCCGGCCAGTTAGCGGCGCCGGGCGAACATATCCTTCGCTGCAATCAGCCCGCCGCCGGCGATCAGGACCGCCGCGATCGCGATATTCGCACTCGGCCTGGCAAAACCCGCCAGAATCAGGAACGCGGTCGAGAGCAGCGGAGTCGCGTAGGACGCGGCACCGAGCACGCGAATGTCGCCGCGCTTCATGCCGATATCCCAGACGAAGAATGCGGCTCCCACCGGACCGACGCCAAGCGCCGCGATCGCGAGCCATTGCGCTGCCGTGTCGGGCCAGACCGTGGTTTCGACCAGCCCATGCACGATGGCGGCGAGCAGCGCCGTCACCAGGCAAAAGCCGGCCACCGCATCGGTCGGCACCGCCTTGAGCCGGCGCGACATCACCGAGTAGGCAGCCCACACGAACGCCGCCACGAACGCCGCGAGCAGGCCGGGCAACTGGCCCGCTGCAAAGCCGCTGGCGCCGCTGCCGGTGAACAACAGCACGGTGCCGGCCAACCCGAGCAATGCGCCGACGATGTGGTGCGGCAACAGCCGCTCGCCGGGCAGCAGCGACGAAAACAGCACGATCAGGAGCGGCCACAGATAATTCAGCAGGCCCGCCTCGGCGGGCGGCGCGAAACGCAGCGCGAGAAAATACAGCGCGTGATAGCCGAACAGACCGCCGACCCCGACGGTCCATGCGGTCAAGGGCTGCTTCAATGCACCGAACGCCGCGGGGCGAAACATGAAGCTTGCGAAAGCCACCACGGCCCCGATCGCGAACGTCATCGCCGCCAGCTGAAACGCCGGAATCGTCCCGGTCGCGACGGTCAGCACGGCGAGCAGCGACCACATCAGGATCGCAGTCAGTCCGATCAGGGTGGCGGTGCGGGGGGTCATGAACGGTGCGCCCCCTCTCCCTTTGGGAGAGGGGTGGGGTGAGGGGTTAAGGTCTATCGACAATCACAAGATCCCCTCACCCGGCGCTACGCGCCGACCTCTCCCCATGGGAGAGGTAAAGGAAGGCGTGCATCACACCATGTACTGTCCGCCGTTGATCGACATGGTCGAGCCGGTGATGCCGCCCGCCTCATCGGCGGCGAGGAATACGACGGCGCGGGCGATTTCCTCGGGCTCGCCGAGGCGACCCGTCGGGATCAGCGGCAGGATGTTTTTCTCCAGCACCTCCTTCGGCACCGCCTGCACCATTTCGGTGTTGATGTAGCCCGGGCAAATCGCGTTCACGGTGATGCCGCCTTTGGCGTTCTCCAGCGCGAGCGCCTTGGTGAAGCCGATGTCGCCGGCCTTGGCGGCGGAATAATTGACCTGGCCGAACTGGCCCTTCTGGCCGTTGATCGAGGAGATGTTGATGACGCGGCCGAATTTGCGGGCGCGCATGCCCTCGATCACCTGACGGGTCATGTTGAACAGCGAGCCGAGATTGGTGTTGATGAC
>JAYSPJ010000960.1:0-5223 GCA_043722155.1 Bradyrhizobium sp. | reverse complement strand
CCGGCGTAGACCACGTCATTCCGGTTCAGTTCCGCGATCAGCCGTGGCGCATCGCTGGCGCCGTGCATACCCTCGCCGGAGAACATCCCGACCACGATGGCGGGTCCCTGAACAAGTGCGGCGGCCTCGGCCAGAAAGGGCCGCTCCTCCAGCAGGGCGATACCGACGCTTCGGAAGGCGGCGCGACCTTCGATCGCGCGCGCCACCTGTTCAGTGGCCTCGCGCGAGGCCGAATTGCGCCGCGAGCCGTGGGCCAGCAGGATGACCGTGGAGGACTCCGGCGCAAAACCATTTTCGCGCGCGATCTTCGGTGCGCGATCGAGCACAAGGCCCGGCAAGCCGGGATCGAGGCCGAGCGGCGGCAGCACCTCGACGCTGCGGCCCTCGTCATTGGCCTCGTCGAGCAATTGCACCAGCCGATCGCGGGTGAAATAGCCGCTCGAGGCGAACAGCGGATAAACGATGATCCTGGGCGCGGCCAGCGCGGCGAACGCCTCGCGGATGGTGGGCGTGCCGTTGATGAAGCCGACGCCAATCTCCGCGACAAGCCGATGGGCAGACACGGCTTGCGCGATACGCCTGGCGCCGTCGTTGGTCGCGTCCGGGCTCCGTTCGCCATGGGCCGCGATCAGCAATGCGACCCCGGCGGCTTCGTCATCCGCGCTCAATGACTGGTTCCGTCGGAGAAATTGATCTTGTTCCATACATTGTACTTGCCCGATGGCCGCGACATCGGAATGCGCTTGACCTCGGCGAAGGTCGCGGCGTCGTAAATCACCAGCGCGCCCTCGTTCTCCCAGATCGAAACCAGCGCGTGGCGCCCGTCCTTGTCGAACTCGACATGCGCTGCGATCTTGCCCGGTGCGGGCGTCACGCTGCGGACGATCTCGAGGGTTCGCTTGTCGATGATCGACATCGTATCCTTCCTGGCGCCCATCATGGCATCGGTCCAGGCATAGGGCGAATTCTCATGGCTGCGCATGAAGAAGCCCGGCCCCGGCGTTTCGATCACCTTGATCAACGACCAGTCCTGCATATCCAGCACGCTGACCTTGCCCTCCTTCAAATGCGGGGTCGCCATCACCGGCCGCCCGTTCCAGGTCCAGGAAATTCCGGAGCCGAGATGCGGCAGGCCCGGCAAGGCCAGTTGCTTGATATCGCGGCCGACGGTGAGATTGACGACGATCGCCTTGCCCTCCCGGGCAGAGCCGACCAGGTTGCGGTAGGGCGGATCGAAGAAGAAGTCGTCGAGCGGCTCCGGCACCTCAATGCGGCGCAGCGCGAACAGGCCCTGCGACGATTGCAAGGCCTCGACCATGCCCTTTTCGTGCGAATGCACCAGACCGGGATAGACCGGCGGCGCATTCGGATCGGTCGCGATCTCCCAGATTTCCGGCACGTCCTTCAGCGCCGCGATGAAGCTGTCGCGCGGCGGCGCCTGATACACCGCCGACACCCGCGAGGAATTTCCCTTCTTGTCCTTGGCCTCGAAAATCTTCTCGACCGACAGATCGTCGGTCGAAAGCATCACGAGGGTGTGCGGCAAATAGTTCGCGACCGCGATATGCTTGCCGTCGCGGGAAATCGCAATATTGCGCGAGTTGATGCCCGCGCGCACCTCGGCCAACATGGTCAGGGACCACAGATCGTATTTGCTAACCCAGCCGTCGCGCGACATGAAGAAGACGTAGCGGCCATCCGGGGTGAACTTCGGGCCGCCGTGCAGCGCGAATCGGGTCGGAAACCGCGCCAGCGGCTCGAAGCGGTCGCCGTCGAGGATCGTGGCGTGATGGTCGCCGGTCTCGACCACGACGAACAGGTTCAGGGGATCGGCCTCGAAGCGCGGCCGCTCGAGCGCCGGTGCGGATGCATGGATGATGCGGCTCGCGGCAATCTCGGCGCTGCCCCACGACGGCACCTGCTTCAGCGGCGTCGCAATATAGGCGGCCAATGCCGCGATCTCGTCCTTGTCGAGTTTGGCCCCGAAGCCCGGCATCTGCGTCGCGGCGCGGCCGTCGGCGATGACGGCGGTGGCGCGCGGGCCCATCAGGCGTCCGAGGTTTTCCGGCAGCAGCGCGGGCCCCTGCCCGCCGAGCCGGTCTGCGCCGTGACACGCCGCACAATTGTCAGCGAACAGCTTGACCGCGTCCGGCTCCGCCACAGCCGGAACAGTCAATCCGATGACGGCCAACAGCGCCCCGGTGACCTCAGAGAGAAAGCGGCGCTTCATGGCGTGCTCCGCGGTAGGCGCTGACCGTGACGCGCTGCACGGGCTGGGCGAGACCGATCTCGGCATCGCTGAGATAGCAGCCGGGATCTTCGGCCCAGGGATCGCCGGTGATGCGCATGGCCCGCACCCGGGTGTTGCCGTTGCAGACGTCGAAATAGGCGCACTGGCCGCAGCGTCCGCCGATCACACGCGGCTTCTGCTTCAGCCCGGCCATGATCGGATCGGACAGGTCGGTCCAGATCGCCGAAAACGGCCGCGCCTTGACGTTGCCGACGGTGTAATGCCACCACATCGTGTCCGGATGCACGTTGCCGAGATTGTCGATATTGGCGACGTTGACGCCGGAGGAGTTGCCGCCCCACTGCACCAGCCGCGCGCGCAAGCCCGCCACCGCGTGCGGCATGGCGCGCTCCGCCCAATGCAAGAGATAGACCGCGTCGGCGTCATTGTTGCCGGTGACGATTTCCATCTCGCTGCCGCTTTGCGCCCAGCGCCAGGCCCGGTCGATCACCATGTCCATGGTATCGCGGGTGGTCTGCCATACCGCGTCGTCGCCACGATTCTTGTTGCCGCGGCCGGCATAGACGAGATGCGACAGATAGAATTTATGAAAGCCCTCGCGCTCCACCAGATCGAGCATGTCAGGCAGTTCCGCGGCATTGTCTTCCGTCATCGTGAAGCGCACGCCGACCTTGATGCCGCGGTCGCGCAACAGCCGCAGTCCGCCCAGAGCCTCGTCATAGGCGCCCACTTTGCGGCGGAAACGATCATGGGTGTCGCCGATGCCGTCGAGCGAGATCCCGACATAGTCGTAGCCGATATCGCGGATGCGGTCGGCGAGCGGAGCATCGACCAAGGTGCCGTTGCTGGACAGGCCGACATAGAACTTCATGGCCTTGGCACGTTCGGATATCTCGAAGATGTCGCGCCGCATCAAGGGTTCGCCCCCGGACAGGATCAGGACCGGCACGCGAAACGCCTTGAGGTCGTCCATGACGCGAAAAACTTCCGGCGTCGACAGTTCGCCGGGAAAATCGACGTCGCCTGAAATCGAGTAGCAGTGCTTGCAGGTCAGGTTGCAGCGCCGGATCAGGTTCCAGATCACCACCGGTCCGGGCGGCTGACGCGCCGGGCCGAGCGGCGCCGGCGCTTGCAGGTCGTGCAGATAATGGCTGAGGCGAAACATGGTGCGGCGCTCCCTTGGCGTTCACGCAGCGATGCGTAACCCGGTCTTTTTCAGGATCCGGGTGGAAAACAGGACGTCGTGCGCGCGCGCGGCTGGGCCGATCAATCTCGCAATATGTTCGACCTTGCCCCGGACCTCCTCGCGTGTATGGCCGTGCACCATGGCGAAGAGATTGTAGGGCCATAGCGGCAGATGGCGCGGGCGCTCGTAGCAATGGGTCACCTCGTCGAGCGCGCCGATCCTGGCGCCGATCCCGGCCACCGCCTCGTCCGCGACGTCCCACACCGACATGCCGTTGGCGGTGAAACCGAGCGCGTAATGATTGGGGACCGCGCCGATTCGCCGGATCGCGCCCTCCTCGAGCAGCCGCTTCAGGCGGGCGATGACTTCGACCTGATCGAGGCCGAGTTTTTCGGCGACCGCCCGATAGGGCTCGCGCACCAAGGGAAGGCCGGCCTGGGTAGCCGCCACGATCCTGCGGTCGATCGAGTCGAGCATCTCTACACCTCCACGCGGAAGCCGACGAAAAACTCTTTCACCTTCGGCATGGCATGCACGCTAAGGCCGGTTTCCGCTTCGATTTCCGCAATCACTTCTGCGATACGGCGCGGGTCTTCCGCCGACACCACGAACCACATGTTGAGCGCGTGGCTGCGCTCGTAGTTATGGGCAATCTCGGGGTGGGCATTGACCTGTTCCGCCACTTCGTCGAACCGCTCCGGGGGCACCGCGATGGCCGCGAGGCAAACATCGCCGCCGAGCATTTCCGCGTTCCACAACGGGCCGAAGCGGCTCAACTGCCCCGCCCCGACCAGATCGCGGACACCTTCGATGAGTTCGCCTTCGCTCAACCCCAGCTCAAAGCCTGCGTCGCGAAACGGCCGCGGCGTCAGCGGAAATCCGCCTTGCAGCCCGTTGATGATGGCCTTCTCCGTGGGATCGATGACCGGCATCAGTTCAATCCTTGCCTTGCACTGGAGAACACCGCGCCGCGCTGCTTGAAGCAGCGCGTCGAGAACAGCACCGCCTGCTTGTTCAACCCGGTATCGGCCAAGAGATTGATTTCGTCGATCACCGCGTAGGCGTCATGCCGCGCCTTGGCGTGAACCATGCAAAACATGTTGTAGGGCCACAGCGGCAGGTGCCGCGGCCGGCGGTAGCACAAGGTGACATGCGGATTGCGTATGAAACTGGCCGCGACGGAATCGACCAATTCATCCGGCACGTCCCACACCGCCATGGCGTTCGAGTTGTAGCCTAGCTTGTCATGACGCACGACACAGCCGAACCGCGTCACGATGCCGGCACTGGTGAGATGGTCGAGCCGGTCGATGACATCGGCTTGGTCGAGTTCGAGTCGATCGGCAACCGCGCGGTAGGGCTGCTCGACCAGCGGCAGGCCGTTCTCGATCGCCGCCAGGATGCTGCGATCGCGCGGATCGGGGCGGTAGTGGCCGCACGGGCCGGCCATTTCCCGCTTGGCGGGAGACGCGGTCAGCGGAAAGCCGAGACCGAGATGGTAGGCCCTGAGCATCGGCAGATCGATCGCTTCCAGCCCGGTCTGCTGCCTGATGCTCTCGATCGTCGCGGCGATAGCCCTGGCGTCGGCGCCGGCGATCACGAACCACAGATTGAGCGCGTGGGTCCGCTCGTAATTATGGGTGACGAGCGGCTCACGGCTGACGATCGCCGCCACCTCTTCCATCCGCCCGGGGGGGACCTGCAGCGCCGCCAGCGTGCTGGCGCCGACGGTGTTGGGCCTGACCACCGCGCCGATGCGCGAGATCACCCCGATCTCGTGCAGGCG
>JAYSPJ010000959.1:0-5680 GCA_043722155.1 Bradyrhizobium sp. | reverse complement strand
TCCTGATCGATGCTGCCGCCGTCCTCGATGATTTCGATCTGGCGCCGCGCCTCGTATTCGATGGCGTCGCCAATAAAACTGATCGAGTTCATGTTCTTGATCTCGCAGCGGGTGCCGAGCGGGCCGCCCGGCTTGCGCACGGAGACGTTGACGTCGGCGCGCAACGATCCCTTCTCCATGTCGCCGTCGCAGGTACCGAGATAGCGCAGGATCGAACGCAGTTTTGTCACGTAGGCCTTGGCCTGCTCGGCATCGCGGATATCGGGTTTTGACACGATCTCCATCAGCGCCACGCCGGACCGGTTGAGGTCGACACAGGACAGGCTGGGGCTGCGGTCGTGCAGCAACTTGCCGGCGTCCTGTTCCAGATGCAGCCGTTCGATACCGACGGTGGCGGTCCGGCCGCCGTCGAGTTCGAGCACCACCTCGCCCTCGCCGACGATCGGCGACAAATACTGGCTGATCTGGTAGCCCTGCGGCAGGTCCGGATAGAAGTAGTTCTTGCGGTCGAACACCGAGCGGCGATTGATCTGCGCGTTGAGGCCGAGCCCGGTGCGCACGGCCTGGCGCACGCATTCCTCGTTGATCACGGGCAGCATGCCCGGCATCGCCGCGTCGACCAGCGAGACATGGCTGTTCGGCTCGCCGCCGAATTCCGTCGAGGCCCCGGAAAACAGCTTCGAGTTCGAGGTGACCTGGGCATGGACCTCGAGCCCGATCACCGTCTCCCAGTCGCCGGTGGCGCCCTTGATCAACTTACCGCTTGCTGCGCTCATGCTCTTCCAGCTCCGAGCAGTGCCAAAACCATCCGCTCCCATTCGGTCTCTACGGAATCGGTCGCGACGGGCTTGTTGGCCTGGCGGTACCAGTAACCGGCGTTGCCGAGATCACCCTCGACGCGGTGCAGATAGGCATGGACCCAGGCTCCCGCAGCGGTCGCCTCGTCCTGCGCGATGCTGTGCGCCTGATCCCAATTCCCCTTGGCTGCCCACCACAGCGCCGCCAGCGGCGCGGCGAGATCCGGCGCGGGGGCGGCGCCCGACAGGCTGGCTTTGAATTCGGCCATGGTCACCACCACCGCGCCGGCGTGAAGCGTCCCGCCGCCTGCTCGATCACCTCGCCGAGCGAGAACAACGCCTCTTCGTCGAATGGACGGCCGATCAGCTGCAGACCGAGCGGCAAGCCTTGCGCATCCTTGCCGGCGGGAACCGCGATCCCCGGCAGCCCCGCCATGTTCACCGTCACCGTAAAAATGTCGTTGAGATACATCTCGACGGGATCGGCGCCCTTCTCCCCGATGCCGAATGCCGCCGACGGCGTCGCCGGGGTCAGGATCGCGTGGACGCCCTTTGCAAAACAATCCTCGAAGTCTTTCTTGATCAGGGTACGCACCTTCTGCGCGCGCAGGTAATAGGCGTCGTAATAGCCGGCCGAGAGCACATAGGTGCCGATCATGACGCGGCGGCGGACCTCGGCGCCAAAACCCTCGGCGCGGGTGTTCTCGTATTGCTCGCCGATCGAGCGGCCGGGGACGCGCAGGCCGTAGCGCACGCCGTCGTAGCGCGCCAGATTCGACGAGGCTTCCGCCGGGGCCACGATATAATAGGCCGGCAGCGCGTATTTGGTATGCGGCAGCGACACGTCGACCAGTTCGGCGCCCGCCGCCTTCAGCCAGGCCGCCCCCTCGCTCCAGAGCTTTTCGATTTCCTGGGGCATGCCGTCGAGGCGGTACTCCCTGGGTATGCCGATCTTCATGCCCTTGACGGATTTTCCGATCGCGGCCTCGTAATCCGGCACCGCGCGGTCGACCGAGGTGGTGTCCTTGGGATCGTGACCGGCCATCGAGCGCATCAGGATCGCGCTGTCGCGCACCGTGCGCGCGATCGGTCCGGCCTGATCGAGCGAGGACGCGAACGCCACGATGCCCCAGCGCGAACAGCGCCCGTAGGTCGGCTTGATGCCGACGGTGCCGGTGAACGCCGCCGGCTGGCGGATCGATCCGCCGGTGTCGGTTGCGGTCGCGCCCATGCAGAGCAGCGCCGCCACCGCCGACGCCGACCCGCCGGAGGAGCCGCCGGGCACCAGCGCGGTGTTGGCGCCTTCGCGCCGCCACGGATTGATCACCGGGCCGAAGCACGAGGTCTCGTTCGACGAGCCCATCGCGAACTCGTCATTGTTGAGCTTGCCGAGCATAACGGCGCCGTCGCGCCAGAGCTGCGAGGTCACGGTGGATTCGTAAGTCGGCACGAAATTGCCGAGGATTTTCGAGCATGCCGTGGTGCGCACATCCCTGGTCGCGAACAGGTCCTTGATCCCGAGCGGAATGCCGGCCAACGGACCGCCCTCGCCCTTGGCGATCTTCGCATCAATCGCGCGGGCCATCGCGCGGGCCCGATCCGGCGTTTCCATCACGAAGGCATTGAGCGCACGCGCGGCCTCGATCGCGCCGAGGTGGGCGTCGGTCAGTTCAAGCGAGGTAAAGGATTTGTTCGCGAGGCCTTCGCGGGCCTCGGCGAGCGTCAGCGATGTCAAATCGGTCATTTATCAACCGGGCTGCAGAAGAACGGAGACAGCGTCTTGTCGTTGGCCGGATCGTCCTGCTTGCGGGTCTTGTCCGACGCTTCGAGCGCGTCGAGCACGGCATCCATCGCCTTGTCGGGATCGGCGGCCTTGCCCTGCCGCTCCATCGCGTCGAGGTAGTTCATATAGGCCTGATAGGCCTTTTCATCGTCGCAGAGGAGACACATCGGATTTCCAGTCTCGCTAACTCAAAGATTTACTCGACGACTTTCGGCACCAGAAAGAAATGATCGTCGGTGGCCGGCGCGTTGCGGACGATATCGTCGGCGATCCCGCCGTCATTGACCACGTCGGCGCGCTTCTTCATTTCCATCGGAGTCACCGAGGTCATCGGCTCGACACCGTCGACATTGACCTCGCTGAGCTGCTCGACAAAGGCCAGCATCGCGTTCAGTTCGCCCTGCAGATGGGGAACCTCTTCGTCGGAAACCGCGATCCGCGCGAGATGCGCGATACGGCGGACGGTGGCGGCATCGACGGACATTATATAGGGCCTCTGGCGGCGAATTCAGCCCGCCGTATAGCAGAGGCCCCTTTTGCGCCGCAACCGCGGCGGTCCCCTTCTCAGCCGGCCATCTGGCTCAGCCGCGCCAGGGCCGCGCCGGCCAGCGCCCGGGTCAGCTCCGCGGCCGGCATCTCGCGGCCGAGCCGCACCGCCTGCCCGGCCCAAAGATTGGTGAAATCGACCTTGCCGAGCTTTTCGGCCGCCGCCTTCAGCGGCCCCAGCGCGGTGGCGGAATGGGGAAATGCCGGGGCATCGGGCGAAATCGGGCCGACTTCGCGCATCACCCGGTTGGCAACCCCGCGCGCCGGACGCCCGGTCATGACATTGGTGATGACGGTGGAATCGTCGCCGGCCTGGGCCAGCGCCACACGCGCCGGGGCGATCACCCTGGATTCCGGACAACGCAGATAGGCGCTGCCGATCTGCACGCCCGCCGCCCCCAGCGCGAACGCCGCCGCGATGCCGCGCCCGTCCGCGATACCGCCCGCGGCGATCACAGGCACCTTCACGGCGTCCACCACCTGCGGCACCAGCGCAAACGTGCCGGGCTGCTCGGCGATATTTTCGGTCAGGAACATGCCGCGATGGCCGCCGGCTTCGGCGCCCTGGGCGATGATGACGTCGGCGCCGTTTTCCTCCAGCCAGATCGCTTCCCGCACGATGGTCGCCGACGACATCACGATGCAGCCCGCCGCCTTGACGCGCTTCAACAGCGCGGGATCCGGCAGACCGAAGTGAAAACTGACGATTTCGGGCTTCAGTTCCTCGACCAGGGCGCACATCGCCTCATCGAACGGCGCACGGTTGGCGGCATTGACGGGCGCCGCCGGATCCAGCCCCAGTTCGCTGTAATAGGACGACAGCCGCGTCTTCCATCCGGCCTCGCGCGCGGGGTCCGCCTCGACCGGCTTGTGGCAGAAGAAGTTCATATTGACCGGCTTCGAGACACGCTGGCGAATGATGTTGATCTGCTCGCGCGCCTTCTCCGCCGAGATCATCGCGCAGGGCAACGAGCCCAGCGCGCCGCCCTGCGCCGCCGCGATCACGAGGTCGGCGTCCATGATTCCCGCCATCGGCGCGAGAACGATGGGAAATTCGGTCTTGAAGAGATCGAGGAGTCGGCGGTCCGGCCACATGGGTTGCTCGCTTGATCAGGCCTTTAGGGCCGTGGAAGAGTTACGCCGCCCAAGGTCATTGCCGCCTGACGTTCCAGCGCCGCAGCGCAACAACCGCCCAGACGGCCTCGACCAGCCCGAACGGCCAGGCGCCCTGCAGAAAACCGTAAATCGAGCCGAGAGTGCAAGCCGCCGCGAAGGCGAGGATGTACCAATGGCTGCGATCCTCCAGCGCGTAGCACAAAAGCATCGCGGTGACCGCGAACAATCCGAACAGGCTGAGCGCATCCATCGAACGGTCCCGTCGTTTCTACGCCAGATCTTTCCGTGCCGTGAAATTCATGTCGCAAATCGCGTCGAAAACTTTGGACGCCCCGCTCCACTACGTTAGTATGCGGCGTTAGTTGCCAACAACCATAACGTCAACGTGGGAGGATCTGCGATGCTAAGGGCAATCGTATTGTGCTGTTCTGTCGCCGTGTTGGGTTCGGCCGGAACCGCGAGCGCACAGGACTGGACCAAATCGAAATGGGGACCGAACGACGAGATCGGCGCCGCCAACTACATGACGCCGGAGCTGGTCGTGAAGGCGGCGTCGCTGGTGAAGACCGGCAAGACCTACGCGCTGGGCTTTCCCGTCGATTCCAAGATGCCGGCCTATCCGCCGCGCGCCTTCAAGATCACCGTGGTTCAGCCCGGTCAGGCCGGCATTCCCGGCCTCGGACCCAGCAAGACCACCTATAATGACGACATCATCGAGGGCTGGGTCGGCGTCGGCAGCCAGATCGACGGTCTCGGCCATATCGGCATCGAACACGTCTATTACAACGGCAACAAGCTGCTCGAATTCGCCGATCCCACCGGGTTGAAAAAGCTCGGCATCGAAAAACTCCCGCCGATGGTGACCCGCGGCGTGCTGCTCGACATGGCGGCCCACTATGGCACCGACGTGGTCAAGGAAGGCACCGCCTTCAACGTCAAGGAAATCGAGGAAGTCGCCAAGAAGCAGGGCGTTGAAATTCGCCAGGGCGACGTCGTGCTGTTTCACACCGGCTGGGCCAGCCTGATCGGCAATGACGACAAGCGCTTCAACTCTGGCGAACCCGGTCTCGGCGTCGAAGGCGCCAAATACCTCACCGGCAAAGGCGTGGTCGCGGTCGGCGCCGATACCTGGGGGCTCGAAGTGATCCCGTTCGAGTCGAAGAACGTGTTCGAGGTGCACCAGATCCTGCTGCCGATGAACGGCACCTACATTCTCGAAGTCCTCAACACCGCCGAACTCGCCAAGGACAAGGCCTATGAATTCCTGTTCGTGCTCGGCCAGCCGCGCTTCAGGGGCGGCGTTCAGAGCATGATCAACCCGGTCGCGATCCGCTGAGTCCATCCGCGAACACGGCGTTTATCTCTCCCTTAGGGAGAGGTCGGCGCGTAGCGCCGGGTGAGGGGTTACGGCCTATCGAAAGACCCTCACCCGGATCGC
>JAYSPJ010000958.1:0-3865 GCA_043722155.1 Bradyrhizobium sp. | reverse complement strand
GGAAGCCGGCAACCAGCCCGCGGATTGGGAGGATATCGGGCAACGAACTAGGTCTGGTTAATTTTGGTTCAGTGCAACTACGAAACGCTCATTCCGATTCTGCGACAAAAGTTCGCGCACTACGCGAAAAGCCCGGCCCCTGTCCGGAGCCGGGCCTTTGTCTGTCGTCCAATGGTCGTCAGGCTGCCCGGACCGAGTTCAGGAACTTGCCGACCTCGAGCTTGAGGCGGTTAGAGTCGCCCGACAGCGACTGCGCTGCCGAGAGTACCTGCGAGGAGGCAGAACCAGTCTCGCTGGCGCCGCGCTGGACGTCGGTGATGTTGGCAGAGACCTGCTGGGTGCCTTGGGCTGCCTGCTGCACGTTGCGGGAGATTTCCTGGGTCGCAGCGCCCTGCTCTTCCACCGCGGCTGCGATGGTCGAGGAAATTTCCGACAGCCGCTCGATGGTGCCGCTGATTTCCTTGATCGCGGTCACCGACTCCTGGGTCGCGGCCTGGATGCCGGTGATCTGCTGGCCGATCTCGCCGGTGGCTTTCGCGGTCTGCTCGGCCAGGGCCTTCACTTCGGATGCCACGACCGCGAAACCGCGACCGGCCTCACCGGCACGGGCCGCCTCGATGGTGGCGTTGAGCGCCAGCAGATTGGTCTGGCCGGCAATGGTGTTGATCAGTTCGACGACGTCGCCGATGCGGGCTGCCGCCTTGGACAGTTCGCCGACCCGATCGTTGGTCTTGCGTGCCTGGTCGACCGCCTCATTGGCCATTCGCGAGGATTCCTGAACCTGACGGCTGATCTCGTTGACCGACGACGAGAGTTCCTCGGTCGCCGACGCCACCGATTGCACATTGGTGGAGGCCTCCTCGGAGGCGGCCGCGACCGCGATGGTCAGCTCCTGGGCGCGTTCGGCGGTCGAGGTGAGCGTACTGGCGGAGGCTTCCAGTTCGGTCGAGGCCGAGGACACGGTTTCGATGATCTCGCCGACCGCACCTTCGAAATCATCGGCCAGCTTGATCATATCCGCCTTGCGCTGCTGCGCGGCGATCTGATCCTGCTTCATCTTGGCTTCCGCTTCGTCGCGTGCCTTCTGCTCGGCCTTGACCTTGAAGGTCTCGACCGCCTGCGCCATGTCGCCGACTTCGTCGCCACGGCCAAGGCCGGGCAGCACGACCTGGAAATTGCCTTCGGCGAGTTCGCGCATCCCGGCGCACAGCCCGACCACCGGCCTGGAGATCGCGCGTCCGATCAGCCATGCGAGCACCATGCCGAGGACCAGACTACCGACCGCAACCCAAACGATCATCGTATTGGCCCAGGCAATCAGGCTGGTCACCTCATGCTCGATCTTGTGTTCTTCGGCGGTCGTGCTTTCCTTGATCGCAGCGGCATCTGCGGCAATTGCACGGGCCGCCTTTCGCATCTCGCCATTCATAAGCGCGCTGATCTCCTTTGAGTCGTGCATGGACTTGCCGAAGGCGTCGTGGAATTTATCGGCGCTGGACTTGACGTCATCGAATTGCTTGCGCACATCCGGATTCACGACCGCCGCCTCAAACGAGGCCAGAACTCGCTTGAGATCCACAAACGCGGTTTCGGCAGCCTTGACGAAGGCCTCGTCATGTCGGGCAAGCGCCTTTTCGGAATTGAGGCGAACCTGCATGACCAGCTTGATGGCTTCGCCGGCCATGATCATCGTATTGCTGTTGCCGGCCTGGACCGCTGCGTTCTTCTGGAGCCGTTCCAGATCGATGCGCAGCTTCTGCCCAACCGGATCGAGCACTTCCTTGACCAGTTTTGCCTGTTCGCGCTGCATCGGAACGACCTTGTCGAAATCCTTTGAATAGAGATCGAACTGATCGGACATCTCCTTCACCTTCGCAAGACGCTGGGGATCATTGATACCTTTCAACGCCTGATCGAGACGCTCACGAACGATCTTGCGCGTCTTGTCGGCGGCGGCGAAATTCTCCTCGATATTTTCCGAGACCTCACCGGCATAGCGCCGGAACGCCAGGAACTGCCGATCGATGTCGCTGATGACGGCGCCATTGGTCACCTTGCGCGAGTAATCGGAAAAATCCCGATCGATTTTCCCAAACTCCACATAGGAAATAGCCGAGATCAGACCCATTATTGCGAGAATGCAGGCAAATCCAATCGCGATCTTGGTGCTGATTTTTCGATTGGTGAAAAATCCGAACAGGCCTGACGGCGCGACGCTGGCGGACGATGACGACTTGCTCACAATGCTATTCCTTCAATTCTGAGAAAATGAAAAATCAGGACGCGTCGATCACGAAGCGGCGATTGCGCTTCTGAAGCGGACGGGCGTTCTTGGGAAACAGCGCGGCGAATTTCTGGATCTGCTCGACCGATGCCTCGACCGGCTCCTTGTGGACCGTCCAGGTCAGGCCTTCCGAACAGGGAGGCGTCGTCAACGAACCCATGTAACGGAAGTATCCGCCGGTCTTCGGCAAAATGCCAGCGATATCGATCGAACCTGCAACCTTCAGCTCCGGACCTTGCTTGGCAGGCATCTGCTCGAAAAAGGTCTTCAGGGCGGCGTTCGCCGCGCCCGGCCTGATGAACACGCCGGTCACCGCGAGTGCTCCGGCGCTCGACTTGTGGACGAAGTGGCATTCGAGATCGAAGCCCTTTCCCGCCAGCAGATGCTCGCTCGGATGATGAAGGTGAAATTGCAGCAATTCGTAACGCGCGCCGCCGATGACACAGGCGTTGCCCGGATCGGCGTTGAACTGGATGGTATGGCCGTTGTTGACGATGCGGAGCGGCAGCGGCTTGTAATCGTAATCGACTGAACCGACATCGCCCTTGATGCCGTTGCTGAGGTCGATTGGCGTCTGCTCCAGGCCGAGCTGGCACATCTTGAAGTCGGATTGCAGTTCGCCCCACTTCTCGGGGTTGCCGTCGCCTTCATAGCTCCAGTGAGCCGCCGCCGCGCCGCCATGCGCGGGCGCGTCCGATGCGATGGCCACTCCCGCCTTGACGCAACAGGCGCAGGCCAGCGCGCCACGCAACAGCATTCGACGATCGATCAACATTTCAGCTCTCTCCGGCCTGGTCTTTGCGGAAGCAGGAATTTCATCTGCCGACGAAAGATACGATTCCACGCTCTGAGGATGGAATACTTGCCGCGCTTTCAGCGCAGCTCAGAGCTTCGGGGCTATGTCTTTGTGCAACTCGAGGCGCGTGGTCTGTCGATCTCTTGGCAGCGCCCGGTGTTAAGCGGTCGACAGGAGATTATCCTTAATGAGTTAGCGTCGAATTAGACTTGGCAGCGCCATTCCCGCTCGAATTTTGCCACCCCTACCGTAAAAATACGGAGATTGCGAGATCGAGAGACGGGTTCGGCTTGTCATGACAAGCTCTCGATGGAAACACGTGCTGTAAGTTGTAATAGTTGCCTGCGGTTTTCAGGACTGCTTAGAGCCTTAGTGCCATGTTGCGAGCGACCTGAAGCAATTGCTCGATGGTCGTGATGTTCGCGTTGAAATTTTCCTTCGCGGCCGGATCGCCGATCTGCTCGGCAATCTGACGCGCGCGCTGCGCGGCGAGATCGAGCAGCCGAATGGATTGGCAGATTTCGTCCTTCGCCTTCGATCGCAGACCCGTGACGCGGGAAACCAGTTCGGCAATATCGGCGTCGAAAGTTTCCGGCGGAGGCCGCAATCTGCATGCACGGAAACGTACTACGTTTGACATTGCGACGGCCTGTCGATCAGAAAGCGAAGCTCGATGGGAGCGATCGACAGCAAACTAATTCAATCAAGTTATCGATGCATTAGACCGGCTGACGACACTACACCCGGATTCTGCCACAACTGGAAGGGACAATTAGGTAAGATCG
>JAYSPJ010000957.1:0-10180 GCA_043722155.1 Bradyrhizobium sp. | reverse complement strand
GAGCAGCCGGTCAGCGGCCGCTTCGAGCGCCGTGACATCGCCGGCATCTATATTCATGCAACCGCCGTCAACAACCTGATCGCCAAGAACGCTGCCGTCGAACTCGGCCGGCTGCCGATCGCGCTGATCGCGGCACTGGTTGCTGCGTTGGCGGCGCTCGCCGCGCGCATGCTCGAGCCGGCCGGCGCGGTGCTGGCGTTTCTCGGGGCGATCGCGGCTTACGTGATCGGAGCCACGGCGGCATTCAACCACTCGCTGGTGCTGCCGCTCAGCGAGCCGTTCATTGCCGGATTCGCCGCGCTGGCTGCCATGGTCGGCTATCGTTTCATGATTGCCGACAAGGACCGCCGGCTGCTGCAGAAGAGCTTCGCGCTGTACCTCGCCCCCGACGTGATCGACCGGATGCTGGCATCGAACAAGCTGCCGGTGCTGGGCGGCGAAACCCGCCACGTGACGGTGCTTTTTTCGGACCTCGAGGGTTTTTCGCTGATCGCGGAAAGGATGTCGCCCGAAGCCCTGATGGCGCTGATGAACGAGTATCTGTCTGAAATGACCGATATCATCGAAAGCCATGGCGGCTATGTCGACAAATATATCGGAGATTCCATCGTCGCGGTGTTCGGTGCGCCGGCCGACGACCGCGACCATGCCAGCCATGCGGCGCGCGCCGCGCTGGATTGTTGCGTGCGCCTCGAAGAGCTCAATCGCAGCGCGGTTGCGTTTCAGGGCCACACGATCATCCAGCGCATCGGGATCAACACCGGCGATGCTCTGGTCGGCAATTTCGGATCGCGACGGCGCTTCAACTATTCGGTCATGAGCGATGCGGTGAACCTCGCCTCACGGCTGGAGGGTGCGAACAAGTTCTACGGCACCAACGTGATCGCCTCCGAAACCACGGTCGCCCTCACCGGCGAAACATTTGCCTGGCGCGAGCTCGACACCATCCGCGTCAAGGGGCGCACCAACCAGCTGAAGATCTACCAACTGCTGGCGCTGGCGGGGAATCTGACGGCTTCGCAAGCCGCGGTCACGTCGGATTACGCCAAAGGCCTCGCGCACTGGCGCGCCGGCGAGTTTGATCGCGCCGCAGAATGCTTCGAGCAAGCGGCCGAAGCCGACCGGCCATCCCGGATATTTCTCGATCGGGCCAGGATCCTTGCGAAGCAGGCGCCTGCCGGCGAATGGGACCCGGTCCGGACCATGCAGGAAAAGTGAACGGAGATCGGAGCTGGTTGCTGCCGCACCCAGTTTCATTCGCTCCGGAAAGTGCGGCCTGTCACCTCGACAAGCCCGGTCAAGGTCGTATAGACGACCATGCGGCGCCCCCGCTTCCATCGGCGCCGAGATGAGCCGGAAATCCCATGACCAGCCCGAAACGATATGACCGGATCGCCTTCGTCGCGAGCCCTGGCGCGGAGGCGCAGGCGGCGCTGGCGCAACTGACGGCGCTGTACGGCAATCACGATCCCGACGACGCCGACATCGTGGTGGCGCTCGGCGGCGACGGGTTGATGCTGCAAACGCTGCATCAGCATATGCGCTCGGGCAAGCCGATCTACGGCATGCATCGCGGCACCGTCGGTTTCCTGATGAACGAGTTCAGCGCGCTCGATCTGCATGCGCGCCTCGCCGCTGCGCGGGAATCCTTGATCCATCCGCTGCTGATGCGCGCCACCGACGTGCACGGCGTGGTGCATCTTCATCACGCCATCAACGAGGTCTCGCTGTTCCGCCAGACCCATCAGGCGGCGCGCCTGAGGATCCTGATCGACGAACGCGAGCGCATGGCGGAGCTGATCGCCGACGGCATCATGGTGGCGACGCCGGCGGGATCCACCGCCTACAATCTTTCGGCGCAGGGACCGATCCTGCCGATCAACGCGGCACTGCTGGCGCTGACCCCGATCAGCGCGTTCCGGCCACGGCGCTGGCGCGGCGCCCTGCTCCCCAACACCGCCTATGTCGTCATCGAGGTGCTCGAGGGCGACAAGCGCCCGGTCGCGGCGGTGGCGGACCACGACGAGGCACGCGACGTCCGCCGGGTCGAGGTGCTTTCCGACAAGACCATCTCGATGCGGATGTTGTTCGACCCCGGCCACAGCCTGGAAGAACGCATTCTGAGCGAACAGTTCAATTACTGAAGGGCCTGCCCGGCCGCCCCGGGCAGATGCCGGACTGAGATCGCAACCATTCGTTAACCGGCGCCGCGATATGGTTAACGCCGGGTATACCGTTCTCGGCGGGTAGCCCCCAGGGCCAGGCCATGTTTCGCATCGATTTCAACAAGCTGCGCTTTCTCGTTTGCGACGACAATCCGCATATGCGCCGCATCCTGCGAACGCTGCTGCATTCGTTCGGCGCCCGCGAGGTCTATGAATCCGAGGACGGCGCGACCGCGCTGGAAATGTACAGCCACTACGTTCCCGACATCGTCATCACCGACTGGTCGATGCCGATTTTCGACGGCCTCGAACTGGCGCAAATGATCCGGCAGCCGGAATCCAAGGGCAATCCCTACGCCCCCATCATCATGCTGACCGGCCATTCCGAGAAGCGGCGCGTCACGGTGGCGCGCGACGCCGGCGTCACCGAGTTTCTCGCCAAGCCGATCTCGGCCAAGGGGCTTTATCAGCGCATCCTGAACGTGGTCGCCAATCCGCGCCCGTTCATCAAGACCAAGACCTATTTCGGTCCCGACCGCCGCCGCAATACCACCAACACCTATATCGGCCCGGAGCGCCGCATCGGCGGCGAGGTCGAAGTGATGCAGCAGCCGTCGCTGCTCGACAAGGCGCGGTCCACCGTTTAGCGCGATGCCCAAGGAATCCATCATGGCGAAAGACAGACCCGCGACGGTGCAGATCGCAAGCTTTGCCGACCATCACGTCATCACGCAGCCCAATCCCCTGCGAAACGTCTTGCGGCGCGTCGCCGAACGGGACCTCGACGATCCGGTTGCGCGCGCGGAAAAAGCGCTTGCCGGCCTGTCGGGTGAATTCAAGAACTGGATGGCAATCGAAGCCGACCGGCTCTCGGACGCTCACGCCTCCATTCTCAGGGACGGCTTTACGGACGTTACGCGCGAGGAGCTGTTTCGCGCCGCCCACGACATCAAGGGCGACGCCGCCACGTTCGGATTTCCCTCCGCCGGCGCCGCCGCCGAAAGCCTGTGCCGGATCATCGAGCACGCGCCCGATCTCGACGAGGTGCCGTCCAATTTGATCGCCCATCATATCGACGCCATCCAGGCCATCGTGCGCGAGCGCACCAAGCTCGACACCGCTGCCACCGCCGGCGAATTGAGCAAGCAGCTCCGCGGCATCGCGGACGTATTTCTCACCCATGCCAATCGCGACCGTCCCGAGCATCTCGAAGCGGTTCTGGCTCCGAGCATCGCGCCTGCGGAGTGAGGCCTGGAATGTCCCGCGTCGTACCTGCGGACGCAGCAACCCCATACGCCGCGGCTTATCGATTAGGCGATTGGGTAGATACCTTCCTACCATAGTCAGTGCCGGTGGTCATGGGTCCCCGCGTCCGCAGGGACGACATCGAGCAGGACGCGACTACGCCGCGATCAGCTCGTGCTGGATCGGCGCGATTGCCGCTTCGGCCACCAGTTCGTCGCAGAACATGCGGGCCTCCTCCCGTGCCGACTCCGTCGCAAAGCGGCGCAGCAGGATCAAGAGCGGCTCGGTGGCCTGCGGATCGGTTTCGCAATGCGTCAGCACGCGTTCGACCATGCGGCGTCGCAATCTGGCCGCACCGCCGAGGGTGTCGACGAATCCGGTCTCCTGGCAGACCTCGAGCGCCATCTGGAACGCCGCGAAGGTCGACGGCGGCAAGCCGGCGCGCCGCAGCAGCGCGTGCAGGCTGGCGCCGCCGCGGTCGTGCAGCAGCGCGGAAACGCGCGCCTGCGGCAGCCCGGACAATTCCGCCAGCGCGGCATCGAACAGTTCGAGATTGCCCGACAGCAGTGCGCGCAGGATCAGCCCGGCGGTCAGCTGGCCGGTGGCGCGCAGATGCTGCACCAGACCGCGCATGTCATCACCGCGCGAACGCGCCGCGATATTGACGGTGGAACGATCGAGCGCCTCGCTCGCAATCCGCCCTGCCCGGTCCGCGCTCAGCCAGTTGCGGGCGACCACGAACCGCGCCAGCGTGTCCGACAGTTTGGCGACCAGGGCTACCCGCGTCGCGGCCGGCAAGTCTTCCAGCACCAGCATCGATTCCCGGATCGCGGCGAGATGGCCATGGCGCTCGACGATGCGGTCCCATGAGAACGGCGCGAGCTCGGCATAGGCGTTTTCGATCAATTCGAGCGCGGCTGCGGCGCTGCCGACTTCGGCGATCGCGGCGCAGACCGAGGGCGGCAGATTGATGCGGCGGGCGATGGCGCATTGCATTTCGCCATTGCCGGTGGCGATGATGTCGACGAGATCGGCATCGATCAGAAGCGGTGAATGTTCCAGTACCGGAAGGGCGACCGACGCCTGGTCGAGCGACAGCGCCTGCACGATGCCGGCGGGCGCTTCGCCGCTGCGCGCGAAAACCTCGGCCATGGCCTGGCGTACCAGCGGGGATGCATCGTCGAGCAGCATCAGCAGCGCGCCTTCGGCGGCGGCGCGATCGTCCTTCGACAAATCCGAAATCAGCCAGGCCCGCGCCAGCGACCGCGTTGCCTCTGCCCGCTCGCCTGCCGGAGCGGTACGTATCCAACTAATGAACTGCCGAACAATCATGACCCTTGAGGCCTACGCAACCTTTGACGACACCGTGACGCGATGCCACTGCAAGAAAAAATAAACCACGACGCTTAATAAAGGGTTCACCATAAACGACTGGTTTTATTGACGTTTTGTTAAGGTGCGGCGGCGGCTTTGCTCAGTCCCGCCTCCACAAACCAAACCATGGCCCCTCGACCCTTCGGCGTCAGGGGAGCATTCTTGTGGGTGTTCATCTGGTCTCTCCGTGGAACACTGAAGCTTCGCAACCTCAGCTCCCTCGGTTCGGACCACATGGACAGCCTCCTGAAAGCCCGCAGCTAGCTGAAGGTGCCACTGCGATCGCTGAAGAGATCGAGCCGTTGCGGCGCGCGGACTTCGGGCTTGCGTCCCGATAGGGATTGCGCCGCGCTCGTTGATGAAACCGAGGTCGCTGAAGCGACCGAAGTCAGCGAGGAAGAATTGCCCCACAATTCCTGAACCGCGGGCGAGACCGGTTGCGAGCGCTCGCCGGCCTGGAATAGGGAACGGAAGATCGGATCGGTCGGCTGCGAATGCGTCTGCGCCGAAGCGAACGACATCGCAGCCGGCGCAACCGGGCGCGCCTCGGGAAAGCTGGAGAGATAGGCGGCGTTGTCGATCGGCGCCGTGGCCGGTGTGGCGCTGGCCAGCGACACGCGCCTCGGCGTGTCGCCACCGGCCGAAGCCATCGCGGTGCGTGTCGCCTGTGAATTGGCGGCGCTGGCATAGCGCGAGTTCAGCACCGAATAGACTTCGGAGACGCTGCGCGCGCGACCTGACTTATCGTAGAAGATCGGGCGATTGGCGGCGGCGGCATTGGGAAACAACCCCGCGCCGGAGGCGTTCGGATTGTTTTCGGCGTTCGAGATCAGCTTGCCGGCGCCGTTGGCGCCCATGAAGTGCGCCATATAGAGTTCGCCGTCGGTCGGACGGCGCCCGATCTTGCCGGTGAGCTTGAAGCTGTTGGATTGGGCGAACACCGCCGCCATCGACGAGGCGGCCTCGGGATCGTCGCGCAGCTTCATGATCGCGTCGCGGGCGGCGGGATTGCTGACGGAATAGCCGCCGGACGGAGATCGGGTGATGGCGTCGGCATATTTGCCGTAGCCGAGCTGGCTGCCGGCTTCCTTCACGGTGCCGAGCCAGGTCTGGTCGATGAATTGGTAAAGCCCGCGCGCCGACGAGGTGTTGGCGGCGGCCTTCGGATTGAAGTTGGATTCCATCTTGGCGGTGGCGAGCATGTATTCGAAGCTGGTGCCGGTGGTATCGGCGGCCTGCTTGATCGCGCCGGCAATTCGCGCGCGCGAGGGGTCGACACCTGCCGTTGCCGTGGCGTTTAGAGTGTCGACCGCCATCTGTTGGTGCCCCGCTCCTCGCGAAACGACCGCCCGGCCATATCGGCACGACAAGCGGCGCTCAGGCCGCCCATAACCTGCGGCGGTTATGGTTAATGACGGGTTAAGCCGAAAGCCGTCAGGCGCTCACATCGACGGCGAGGGTTTCCTTCGAGGTCGACAGAACGCCGGCTCGGCTTTCGGATCGCTCCACCCGACATGGACGAATGCCAGCAAGGCGCCGATGCTGCAGCCGGCTCCGGACCGGAGCGGATTTTATGTCGGTCTCGGCGTCGGCATGCGCTCGACCCAGCCTGCCGTCAGGGTGAGTGAAATCGCGTAAAATGGCGTCGGCGGGCTGGCTGCGACTTGCGCGTTCCTGGTAGCTACACGGCAGGTCGGCACCGGGCTTCCTACTTGCGATAGACCTTGCCGGGATCGAACAGCCTGTCCGCATCCACGAACATCAATCGCGCCCCGCCCTCTCCCGCGTCGACCTTGCGGTAGAAGCACGAGCGACGGCCGGTGTGGCAAGCCGCGCCTGATTGCTCGACCCGGATCCAGATCGCGTCCTGATCGCAATCCAGGCGTATCTCGACCACGCGCTGGGTGTGACCGGAACTTTCGCCCTTGCGCCACAGCGATTGCCGGGAGCGGCTGAAATACCAGGCTTCGCCGCTGGCGATGGTCTTGCGCAGGGCTTCGTCGTTCATGTGCGCGACCATCAGGACCTCGCCGCTGCCGGCGTCGGTCGCGACGCAGGTGACGAGGCCTGCGGTGTCGAATTTGGGCTGAAACTCCAGCCCTTCCTCGATGTCGTTGCTGTGGGCGGATGTGGACACGGGCCGTCCTCGCGAATTTTGGGCGAGGGTTAGCGCTGCGGCCCCCGCACCATGGACATGAAACGCGCCTGCTCCGCCGGATTGTCGCGGAACATGCCGGTAAAGCGGCTGGTGAACGTCATCGCGCCATGTTTGGCGACGCCGCGCACCGACATGCAGGTATGCTCCGCCTCGAGCATCACCGCAACGCCGCGGGGTTTTAAAACTTCATCGATCGCGGCGGCGATCTGGGCGGTCAGATGCTCCTGGGTCTGCAGGCGGCGCGCGAAGATATCGGTCAGCCGCGCCAGCTTCGACAACCCCACCACCCGCTCGACCGGCGTATAGGCGATATGTGCCCTGCCGTAGAACGGCATCATGTGATGTTCGCATTGCGAGGTGAATTCGATGTCGCGGATCAGCACGAAGTCGTCATAGCCCGCGGTCTCGCCAAAGGTGCGGTTGAGCACCTCCGCCGGACACTGGTGATAGCCCTGATAGAGTTCGTCATAGGCTTCGACCACCCGGCGCGGCGTATCGATCAGGCCTTCGCGGCCGGGGTTCTCACCGATGTAGCCGAGCAGGGTCTGCACCGCCGCTTCAGCTTCGGCGCGGGACGGACGCGGCTGGTCGGCGCGGACGGCCGCAGCCAGAAATTCGGAAGGATCGAGCTCGGCCGGACGCACGTCCGGGCTCTTGACGTCGGAAGGCTTGCCTGGGCGGAGGGATTTGATCAATGCGTCCATGTCAACTCCGTTCGACCGGTCATATAGACCGGAGTGTCACCGGGCAGACGGGGCGGTTGGCCGCCGGGCGCCTCAGTCCCTTTACATTAACACCACCGCCGCTGAATAGGTTTCCAATTCGGACACCGGGGATGCAACGGCCGGACTGTATTTCCGCCGTCTGGGACCATATATAGGACTATGGCGTGCTGCCGCCAAGAGCGGTCGCTGCTTGGGAAGCCCGAGGCCTCGATCTATGCTGAACGACATTTACAACAAGCGGATCATCGAACTCGCCGGCAATATCCCCCGGATCGGACGCCTCCCCGACCCCGACGCCAGTGCCACGGCGCATTCCAAGCTGTGCGGTTCCACCGTCAAGATCGACCTCAAGATGGACGGGCCTGTCGTCACCGACTTTGCCCATGACGTGAAGGCCTGCGCGCTCGGCCAGGCCTCGTCCTCGATCATGGCGCGCCACGTGGTCGGCTCGACCGCGGGCGAACTGCGCGAACTGCGCGAGACCGTGCGCAGGATGCTGAAGGAAAACGGCGGGCCCCCGCAGGGCAAGTGGGCCGATATCGCCCTGCTCGAGCCGGTGCGCGACTACAAGGCGCGGCACGCCTCGACCATGCTGACCTTCGATGCCGTCGTCGATGCCATCGGCCAGATCGAGGCCAAGGCGAAACAACCGGCTTCGGCGTAAGGCTGACGCTACTGAGCGGGAGCCGGCGCGGCGCCACCGGTCGGCACTGTCGCTTCCGCCGTCTTGGTCGACTTGGAGGACGGCGCAATCTGCACCTGCGCCTTCTCGGCGCTGACCGTTTCGCTCGCGAAACGATCCTGCACCGGCTTGAACGTCACCTCGGCCACCGGCGTTGCGCGAGTGTCCGGAAGCAACACCTCGGCAACCGCGTCGGTCGTCACGAGATTGGTCAGCCGCAATTCGTCCCGAGACAACTCGTGCAGATCTTCCCACGGCGGCACGCTCAGCGACAGCGACAGCAGATCGCCCGTACCACCCATGTCGAAAGTGTATTTGGCGAGACGCCCGATATCGCGTTCCACGATCATCAGGTCCTGCGCGGTGTAACTCGCGGCCCTGGCGTCGTCGGCGCGATCACCCATCCAGATCTGATGCACCCTGACATGCGCGCCGTCAGGCACGTAACGCGTCTTGCCGGACAGCAGCAGGAACACGCACATCGACTCACAATAGGCTTCCGGCGCGACGCTGCCGCGCTCGCCCTGCGCGGTGCGGGTCCGGACGCTGGTGCCGACGGTCGTCAGCGCCCCGAGACTGCGCCAGCGCCGTCCGAGCGTGATGGAATCGTTGACCGAGCCGCCGCTGGAATCCAGCACGATGGTGGCGCCGCCGAGTTGACGTTCGCGCGCGAATTCATCGAAAGCTTTCGGGCTGTCCGCGGTGACGATGCCGACCGCGCTGACCCAGCCGCGGCAATTCGGCTCGCAGGCGATCCAGCTAAATTTCATCGGCAGCTTGCGTTCTTCGAGGGTGACGCCCGCGTGTGCCCGGCCGCTATCCCCGGCCAGCACGGCAGGCAACGCGATGCCAAGGGCGGCGGCGCAGACGAGCGCCCAGCCGCCGGATCGGAGCGACTTCACGAGCCTCAATTTTTGGTTCCTTCCCCCAAAGCCCCTAGTCGGACGGTGGTAACGGCCCCAGTTCAACGGCAATGATTCCGTCACATCGGCGTTGTGAAAAAGTTAACCGCGCGTCACATAAGCGTCTATTAACATTTGCCGCATCGCCACCAGATGAAGCGATATTTCGCTAGGTGTGGCGCAAAAACCTGATTCGCGCGGTTCCATGCTCTGGAACCGCGCAAATCCGCGCCCATGATTGCAGCACCGGCCCATGAAACATTCACAGCAACCGCATTGCCCCGACTGCGCGGCAGCGCTGCTGCGCCTGCCGCGCAAGTTCGGCCGGGCGCTGATCTGGATCTACCGGCATACGCTGTCGCCGCTGGTCGGATACAACTGCCGTCATCTGCCGACCTGTTCGCTCTATGGCGACGAGGCGATCGAGCGCTTCGGGCTGTGGGCCGGCGGCTGGATGACGCTGGCGCGGTTGCTGCGCTGCCAGCCCTGGGGAACTTCCGGAATCGACAACGTGCCGGCGACGGCGCCGCCGGGCGCGCGCTGGTATCTGCCGTGGCGGTTCGCGCGCTGGCGCGGCGTCAACGCACCGTAGAAAATTTCGCAGCAGCCGGCGACGCTACTAGCGCGAGAACCATCGAAAACCGCGCGGCGACTCGCCAACGTCCAGCGGCGGACGCGGCGCACGCCGTGCGCGCGGTGGCGCCGGCCGCGGCGGTTCGGCCGATGAGGTGGCGTCGACGCTCCCTGAACCGTCCGAGGGCAGCTTGACCGACAGCAGCAGGTTGGATTCATGCGTGCGCCAGCGATAGCCGATGCCGAAATCAATCGGCTGCGCCCGCCGAAAAAGCTCGGCGTAGGATTCCTGATAGCGCCCCGGGAATTCGCTGATCGGTCCGGCGTAACGGCCGAACGGGAAGAAGCGCCATTTC